>CAZZPI010000270.1:0-4192 GCA_964655865.1 uncultured Nitrospiraceae bacterium | reverse complement strand
TTTTTTCCACTCGTCGCCGGATTCGGAGTAGTACATGCCGGCATCCGTCAAGACGCCATCCACGTCGGTGGCAAAGAGCTTGATCCGTCTCAGAATGCTCGCTGATGGCACGTTGGAGGTTGGTCGGTGAGCTGTGCGCGCTCGCTTGGTCGTCATCGCCGCGATTGGAAACTGGGGCGATCTTAACAAGCATGCCGGGCAAAGACAAGAAATGGGGCGTTCGGTGCACGGGCTGTAGACAACCGACCTGGCGGCAACCTATTAGCCATTCAGGTCTGTATCAGCTATACTGCGGTGACCCATGCAGATTTCGCGTCACGCTCGAAACAACATGCGTCTGTATGGGATTCAGGAGGAGGATATTGCGACAGTCATTCGGGAACTAGACGAGATTGCGATTGAAGGGCGTTATAAAATCGCCTTGAGGACGTTTCCGAACCGTTTCGGAGATAAGCCTTTGAAAGTCGTATATCTGATTGAGAACAGCTAGCTGATCCTTGTGACCGCCTATCCTTTACGAAAGCGTCAGTGGAGGTAACTGACCATGAAAGTCTCTTACGACAAGACTCTCGACGCCGCCTACATCCAGTTCACCGCACAACAACCTCAAGGCGCGATTGAACTGGAGCAAGGTGTCATCCTTCACGTCACTGATCGAGACGAGATCGTCGCCCTCGAAATTCTCGAAGCCAGCAAGCATCTTCAAATTCAGAACCTCTTTTCGCTCGAAGTCGTGGAAACGCCATAACCCTCTGGACGCGAAACAGCTCATCCACCCACCACAGCCACTGCCTCCGTTCCACCGTTCGCGAACCGTTGATCGATGCCCACAATAAACGATCCACTTTAACGTTTGGCCTCCCTCAATACGCATGCTTGTGGATGAGCCCTCGCCAAAGCGTCATCCACATGATCTTGAAATCAAACCAGAGGGACCAGTGCTCAATGTAATAGAGATCGTGTTCGATGCGCTTTTCGAGCGACGTATCCCCTCGCCAACCGTTGACCTGAGCCCAGCCGGTAATGCCGGCTTTCATCTTGTGCTTGAGCATGTAGAGCGGGATCCGCGCGCGTACCTTCTCCACCACCCATGACCGCTCGGGCCGCGGACCGACGACGCTCATCTCTCCCTTCAAGACGTTCCAAAATTGGGGAAGCTCATCGATGCTCGTGCGCCTGAGCCAGCGGCCGAGACCCGTCACCCGAGGATCGTTCTCGGGAGTCAGCACCACGGTGTCCCCAGGATGATCGACCCGCATCGTTCGGAACTTCAACATCATGAACGGCTTGCCGTCCAAGCCCATCCGTTCTTGCTTGAAGAGGATCGGACCGGGAGATGACAGTTTGATGAGGATCGCTGCCAGAAGCTGAATCGGCAGCGTCAGGATCAGCGCAATCGCGGCGCCGAACAGATCGCTGGCTCGTTTCAGCACGACGTTCCATCCATACAGCGGAGAGCCCTGCAGGGTGATGACCGGCAACCCCTCGAACATTTCGGCTTCTGCCCGCAACGTGCTGAACTCATAGATGGCGGGGACGACCTTCACCTCCACGGTCGTGGCAGCCAGCGCGCCCAGCATTTTTTCCGCATGTTGCTCCCCATCCGGTGGAAGGCAGAGAAACACGATATCCAACGCCGGTGCGTACTTCATGAGATCTCCGTAAAGCCCGATGACCGGCACGCCTTCCGAGGTCTGCCCGATTTTCTGCGGATGGCGCGTGAGGTAGCCATGAACCTTGAGCCCGAACTCCGGATGGAGCGCCAAGGAACGAGCGATCCGCTGACCGAGCCTCCCCGCGCCGATGATCAGGCAGTGCCGCTGATTGAAGCCTCGTTTGCGGATGAAGCGCAAACCCTCTCGGAAAGCCATGCGCGAGAACCCCAGCATGGCGAGATTCAGCAACCAAAAGTAGAGGAACACCAAGCGCGAATATTCGAACTGGCGCACAAAGAAGGTCATCGCCACAAGGATCAACACCGAAAGCGTGTTCGCTTTGGCAATGTCGAGAAACTCCGCCAGGTGGGTGCCCATGCGCCGCGGCCGATACAAGTTGAACACCCGGAAGCAGATCCCCCACACCACGAGAATCGGACCGAGCATCCAGAGATAGGTATCGAACGGCGGGATACCTTTATCGACCGGCGCCAGCCCTTCCAGAAAGCGCAGATAGTAGGCCGCCACCCAGGAGGCGCAGATGACGGTCAGATCAAAAATGAAGAGAAGACTTTGAAGGAATCGGGCGTGCTGTTTCAGCATGGGAAGAGGAGGTGGTTCAGCGGCCAGGATGCCATGTTCCGTCCCTGGTCACGTCGAGAACATGCTCAAGCGCTTCACGGCCCAGCTCGGCAGGCGTCCGGATAGCAGACCGAGACGATACCCGACAAACTTAGCCATCCCTCGTGCCAGGCTGAGAGGAAGGTACTGAGGGAACCCTTCCTTCAACAGGAACGACCATTCCAAGACAATGAAGCGAAGGCCTTCTCGTTCCGGTTTTCCGAATTCAGAATGGAGCCAAGATTCTCGCTTAAAAAACCTCCCCAAGTCAAAATACCGTTTGAGGTCTTGGGCTACAGTATAGTTGTGCGAATGGTACACGGCCGCCTCAGCGACATACCGCAGCGTATAACCCTTCATCAACATCTTGGCACTGGCATGGAGGTCTTCCCCCATGACAAGGCGCTCCTGAAACCAGTCGACTGCCTCCAGCGCGCTTCGACGATACGCAGCAAAGGAGTTCGAACAAAAGGCAGCGCGGATTCCCAAGCTTCCTCGATCCTCGAAGGTCCTGGCATAGGAGTGAGCAGGATAATTGAAATACCGGAGGTGTTTAGCGAAAGGCGTCGCGTGAGGATAGGGAATTTGTCTGCCAAACGCGACTCCGGTTTGGTTGTCGTGGGAAAACGGCTGAACGAGTTTGGCCACGGCATACTCGTCAATAGGCAGCGCGTCTTGCGTCAGATACACAAGGATGTCTCCCTTGACCAGCTTGCCGATTAATGTTCGCGTCCCGCCGTGATCAAACTCATTCTTGGGGATGACATGAACGGAAGCGCTGTGCGATCGGGCGATATTCACTGTCTCATCGGCGGACGAGGAATCGACGATGGTGATGTCCAAGTCCGCGATGGTCTGGCGTCGCAAGGAAGTCAGCAGAGAGCCGAGAAAACGAGAAGCGTTAAGGGTAGGAATAATAATGCTGATCATTATTTCTATCGGCGTCCCGGCAAAACCACACGGTTGTTCACTGACCCATACCGGCGGATTCAAGCACTTTGTACACAGATTGCGCAGTTGTGACCCAGTTAAACCGGGCGGCTTGCGCTAATCCTTTTTTTTTCAGGACCGTTCGCATGGGTTCATCCGTGGCTACTTTTAGAATGGCCTCGGCAATGGCGTCTGGACTAGAGGGATCGACGTAATAGGCTGCGTCCCCACAAACTTCAGGCAGTGAAGAGGTGTTGGAGACAATGGCAGGGCATCCGCAAGCCATTGCCTCAAGAGGAGGCAGTCCGAAACCTTCATAGAGAGAGGGGTACACCAACGCTCGAGCTCCGGAATAAAGTGCAATGAGATCTTCGCGTGGCACGTATCCAAGAAATTCAACTCCGTTGGTTTTGGACCCTGCCACCGTCTGTCGTAGCTTCTCAAGATACTGAGCCCGTCCACCGGCAATCACAAACTTCAGACCTGGTAAGGTCTCACTGACCGCGGCCCAGGCTTGAATCGCCCGTTCCACATTTTTGTGTGGAAACGAAGCGCCCACAAGCAGGACATATTCTGTAAGCCCATACCGGTGCAGTACCCGGTTTCGGATCGGCTCTGGGAGCGGCCGGAGATCTTCCTCGATCCCGCTGTAGACGACATGAATCTTGGACAGCGGCACTTTGTAATACTCATGAATATCCAGCTTGGTACTTTCTGAGTCAGCAATGACGGCGACAGCCTGCGACAAGAGACGTGGCACCACGGTTCTGAAGTAATAATGCTGAAGCCTATACTGATCCGGATATCGTATCGGCAGTAGATCATGGATCGTGAGTACCTGTCTCACGTCTGACCACAGTGGACCATGGTGAGTGGGGCTGTAGAGAAGGTCACACCCCTTGAGAAGAAATGGAAGCCGGAATTGCGTCCACAGAAAGCGAGCAACGGCTGCCTTCGGACCAAACTGTGGTTGGAGTCGAGTGGGA
>CAZZPI010000269.1:824-4243 GCA_964655865.1 uncultured Nitrospiraceae bacterium | reverse complement strand
CTTCGGCTCGATGCCTTTCGCCAGCCCTTCTTTCACCTTGTTGGCGAGCGGTTCCGCCGGTATGCCTTTTTCCGCGGCCTTCGTCACCTGCTCGATGAGCGGATTGACCTCTTCCGAGCTGTACCTCTGCGCGGACCGAAGCCGGTTGATTTCGTCCCGATCCTGAATCGAGAGCGACTCGGCGAACGCGGAGGCGGCGAATAACAGCAGCGCCAGGCCGACTCCCTGCACTCGTATGTAACGGGACATCTTCATCGCGTTACCGAACGATCACGACGCCGTTCGTGTGTCCGAATCCGTCCGTGACGAAATCCTCGGCTAACGGCGGCGTCACCCAACGGACTCCGTCGACCAGATACATGAAGCTATGTTCTCCTTCCTTCAGGGGAACCTCCGCAGACCAGAGACCCGATGCATCAACCGCTTTCATCGGCGTCGCCCCTTTCACCCATCCGTTGAAGGACCCCACGACGTACACCTTCTTGGCCTCCGGAGCCAGGAACGTGAAACGCACCGTCCCATTGACGGACCTCGGAATCTCCCGCCGGAGCGTCTGGGCGCAGGCCCATAGACCGAGCACCAGCACCGTCGACACCGCGATTACCCGCAGGATGCAGAGCATTCCCGTACGTCCAATCACCATAGACGAGAGCGTAGCCGGCGAATCGACTCGTTGCAAGCCTGAGGTCCGGCGAATCAGATTGAAACATCCAGCACCGCATTTCGGGACCCGAATCCGTCACCGGCGTCTTCCGTCGCCAGGGGGTCCGCGATCCATCGTTTGCCGTCGATGACGAACATGTACTGGTACCGTCCGGGCTTCAGCGGAATCGTCGCCGTCCAGACGCCGCCGTCCGACCGTTCCATGCTCGTCCTCCCGGGTCCTTCGACGGAGTCCTTCTGACGGACCGTGCTCGCCGACCGCTGGGTTCCGTGAAACGATCCGCTCACGACGACCGTCATGCCGAGCTTCAGATCGCTCTGACTGCCCGGTTGGCCGTCCATGATGAATGTCGCGCCGTTCGTTTCAAACCTTGTTTCGTTGACGATCACGCTGCCGAACTCGGTGATCGTGCCGGACGCCGCGGCCGTTCCGTTCGCACTCCCGCTCGCCGTACCGGATGGACTCGCACCGCTCCCGCAGCCGGTCAACAGGCCAATCAGACCGATGGCGGCGCAAAGCTTTGCAAGATATGATCGACGTCCCATGGCTCACACTCCTGGTGAAGAACAATGCCTGACTAAGATTTGACGGAGACCCTTGCCTCCGAGGCAAGGGCGAGTGACAAGACGATCTCGGTGCTAAACACATCCTACCCGCCGTCGTCTGATGGATTAGACGGGGGTATGAGGGAAAGGTAAACGGGGAGATGGTCTATCGAATATCCTGAAAAAACGCCCGCGGCAGGACGGGAATACCCCACTCCACATGGAGAATGATGGCGAGGACACGGAGGAAACTCGTCCAGACACCCATTTTCACAAACTTCCGGGCATCGGTGATGACCGGCGGAGAAAGCAGAAGCGGAGTGGTCACCGTAATCAGCCGTTCGCAGAATGCGACATCTTCAAGGAACGGTTGGTTCGGGAAGCCGCCGAGCTGCTCGAACAACGTTCGGCGGACGAAGAGCGCCTGATCGCCGTAGATGATTCGGCTGCGTGAACAGCGGAAGTTGTCCAGAAAAGAAATGAGCCTCAGGCGCCAATCGTTCCCGGAGAACTGGTGCAAGAAGCCTCCGGCCTGGATACTGTGATCCGCTTCCAACGCATTGAGCCGTTGAATGGCGCCGGCCGGCAAGATCGTATCGGCGTGCAGAAAGAGCAGCCACTTCCCTTGGGCCACTGTTGCCCCGGCATTCAACTGGGAGGCGCGGCCCTTGGGGGCGGTCAAGACGCGCCGTGATGCGTGACCGGGGACCCGTTGCTCTCGGAATGCAATTGGTGCCCCTGGTGACGCGATGAGATCAAACTCGAACTCTTCAAGGAGCTGCCTCGTGCGATCCGTGCTGCCTCCGTCGACGACGATGACTTCATAGTGGCCCGGTTGCTGGAGGAGCTGGCGTAATGTGGTTGGCAGCGCTTTCTCCTCGTTGTAAGTAGGAATGATGACTGAGACCATCGCTTACTCCGCAGGGTTGTCAGTTCTCAGTATTCGGTAAACGGTTAGTCGGGCTCGCGCTTCTTACGAATCCGACACTGAGACCCTATGATTGATTACTGATGACTGTTCCATTGACAGCCACTCCGGTAAATACTTCTGAACATCGGCGGCCCAGGCCGAGGGATCCTCATCGATCGACTCGAATAGGTCTGCCAGCGTTGCCAGCATTGAATGCGTCAAGGCCAGGTAGTCCCGGGCGATGCGGCGGAGCTCCGTCGCATCGACCCGCCCATCCGCCATTGCCTCTTCGAGTATGCGCCTTCCGAATCCGTGATGCGATTCTTCTTGTTTGAGCAGGATACGCCTGAGCCGGCCGAACGGAGCGTTCCTTTTCGCGAGCCCCTGTTCGATCCGCGCGAGGATCGCTTGGCCCAATCCTTCCAAAATCACCTGTTCAGCAAGAAACGTTTCCACGAGATCGTTCCGGTCGAGCGCGGCAGAAAGGATCTGTCGATACTCATCCAGCGCGGGCAGAAAGGGCGAATCACCCAGATGAGCCGGCGCAAGCCAGGCAATGGCCGCCCGGAAGACCATCGCATGACCGGCTTCTTGCCGCGCCTGGCTTAACAGAAACCGGCGCGAACTGAGATCCCGCGCCAGGACCGCCTGAGCCTCCGCACACTCATGAGCCATACGCTCGCCGTGCTCGAGAAAGGTCAAGAGCCGCGCGATCGGTACCCGTTCATCAGGACGGACGAGCACGCATCACCTCCTTGGGCGGGATGCCGTTAAGGTTCCAGTCGTAGTCCAGGAATCTGATCGTGTAGGAGGAATCGGCAAGCTCTTGAGCCAACTGCGGATCGGCGACAAAGCGGCGGACGTAATCCAGGATCGTGCCTGAATGCGCCTCGAAATCCTCCGAGTACCAGTCGAAGATCTTGGACAGGTAGGCCACCTTGTTCTCCCGATCGAACCGATTCTTGCTCGGATCGTTGATGAAGGCGCGCGCCCCCGAGTCCAGTTGCTCGTCAAGGCGGTCCCCGCCATAGGCCCAGGGCTGCAACCGGGGGCAGGAGGCCGACGCACACACGATGGCAAAATGGATGCGCGGCTCATGAAAGAGCGGGATGATCACTTTCCGCTCAAGATCATAAAGATTTATCGTTCTCCCGCCCACCCGATAGTCACGGCCGATGAAGTAGCGGTATCGCCCCACCAGAGTCAGGGGCGAGTAGCGGTCGATGATGCCCTTGATCGCAAAGGCGTTGTACGCATTGATCCAAAAAGCCAACCGATCTTCCCGGCTCGCGAAGCCATT
>CAZZPI010000269.1:0-814 GCA_964655865.1 uncultured Nitrospiraceae bacterium | reverse complement strand
GAGGTACCTGTCCAGTCTTCCGTCCGATTGGAAACCGGGATAATCGACCACCCCCTCATGGACATGCGCCTTCAGCAGCTCGTCGAAAGTGTGATGCGAAAACTCCTTCAACGGGATGGGATCTGTCGGCATGAAGGCCGTGGGGACGGTCGCACAGCCCGCCAGCCCCAACCCCGCCAGTAGAACGATCAGCCACCGCATCGGCATCTTTCTCTTGCTCATCGCGCGATCACGGTCCGGAACGCCGTGATCGGATGGCGCAGCACCGACCCGACGATTCGGCCGTCCAGACGATTACAGGTCGAGCCATCCGAGCAACTCTGAATCTGTTGTCGATCCAGCCGCGCCAATATGTCACTGAGCGTGGACTGACGCAAGTTCCCGACGGCGGGCATCGCCAAGCAGGGCGCGACATTCCCCGAGGCGTCGATCGCGATGCTATAGCGACCCGCGTCACAGGGTTCGAGTGCGCGTCCCTGGAGCCAGGTTACGTTATCCTTGACGTATTGCCGGAGGTACCCGGGAGGAATCGCGTCCTCCCGGAGCAGCCGTTCGAAGACCAAGCTCGCATTCTCCCGCTCATACATGAGCGTGGAGTCCTGCTTTCCGTACAGACCGCTGCCCCAATGGTACGCGCCGACCACGGGTAGAAACCCTCTCCGACGAGCGAACATCACGACGTCGCCGACATCGTCATGATTGACGGCCGTGACGATACAGGTGATGAACTTCGGAGGCGAATAGGCCTCAAGCTGGTCGATGCCGGCCAGGACCTGATCGAGCTGATCGGCGCCCCGGATCTGCTTGTAGCGCT
>CAZZPI010000268.1:0-4251 GCA_964655865.1 uncultured Nitrospiraceae bacterium | reverse complement strand
GGCGCGCCATGGCCCCGGGGTGCATGAACCGGGCGTTTCTGTCGCGCCAAGAACAAGAGGGAGGGGGCCCGAACCAACTCCCCTCCCGTACCCACTAGGACTTTCGGGCGGAACGCTTGGTAGGTCCTTTGGGCGCTTGCTTTGAATAAGTCACGTCGATAAGATTGCGACTCCCTTTTCAGGTCAATGCGTTGAAAAACGTTTCATGCCCGACGTTTTACTAGATTATCTCGCCAGGTACTTTCCGATCTTCGTGTTCATCGTCATCGCGCTTGCCTTCGGGGTGGTGACGTTGATCATCAGCTATCTGGTTCAGCCCAAGTACCCGGAGCCGGAAAAACTGAGCGCGTATGAGTGTGGAAGCGAACCGTTTTCAGACGCCCGCATGCCGTTTCCGGTGCGCTATTACATCTTCGCGATGCTGTTCGTCATCTTCGACATCGAAGTGATTTTCCTGTACCCCTGGGCGGTCGTGTTCGACAAGATCGGTCTCATCGGCCTGATCGAGATGTTGATCTTCATCGCCTTGTTCGTGGTCGCGTACGTCTACGCCTGGCGGAAGGGAGCGCTTGAATGGGACTGACGCGACAACCGCGAATGTTGAGTGATGAATGTGGAATTATGAATTGAGATAGGGACAAGTCATTCCCCATCCCTAATTGGGACAAGGTATATGGGCTTAGTACAGATCGGTCGGCACGACAAGGACGGACAACCTGACGTCATCACCACGACCGTAGAGAAGGCCGTGAACTGGGCCCGCAAGGGTTCCCTCTGGCCGATGACGTTCGGGCTTGCCTGCTGCGCCATCGAGATGATCGCCGCCGTATCATCCCGTTACGACATGGACCGGTACGGCGCCGGCGTCTTCCGTGCCTCCCCTCGGCAATCGGACCTGATGATCGTCGCGGGAACCGTCTGCCGCCGGATGGCGCCGGTGATCCGCAAGATTTACGACCAGATGCCGGAACCCAAATACGTCATCGCGATGGGGTCCTGTGCCACATCCGGCAACATTTACGATAGCTACAGCGTGGTGCAGGGCGTCGATCGGTTCGTGCCCGTAGACATCTATGTGCCCGGTTGCCCGCCGACGCCCGAGGCGCTGTTCGACGGCATTCTTAAGCTCCAAGAGCGGATCATGCAGAAGCGAGTCTTCACAACGCAGCCGCCGCAAGTGAGAGTGTGATGCACGCCCTGGCGAAGCGCATCCAAGAAACGTACCCGGCCGGGTACATCCGGGCGGTCGAGTGGCGCGGCGATCTTGCGGTGACAGTGACGCGGGACTCTCTACACGAGATCGCGCGGTTCCTCCACGACGATCCGGCGATGGATTTCGACTATATCGTCCACGTCAGCTCGGTGGATTGGCCGGACGACGAGGAGCGTTTCGAGGTCGTCTATGAATTCTATTCGATCCGCAAGCGTCACCGGATCAGGCTGAAGACGCGGGTGCCCGAACGGGATTGCGTGGTGGATTCGCTGACGGATATCTGGAAAGGCGCCGATTTTATGGAGCGCGAGGTCTACGACATGATGGGCATCCGTTTCCGCAATCATCCGGACCTGCGGCGGATTCTCATGCCCGACGACTACCTCGAAGGCTATCCGTTGCGCAAAGATTTTCCCCTGCGGGGCCGAGGATGGCGAGACACGTTCGAATTTTTGAATGAAACCTAGCGAATAGCTGACAGCGAACAGCTCAGAGCTATTCGCTGCCGCTGCTTGCTGCTCGCTAACAAAGATGAAACTCGAAGACCAACGAACGACCGTTTATAAGGTGGACCCGGCACACCCGGAGAGCGCCACGCTCCCGACGCTCCGTACGGAAGAGCTGCTGCTCAACATGGGGCCGCAGCATCCCAGCACGCACGGCGTCCTGAAGGTGATCCTGGAGCTTGAGGGTGAACGGATCGTCAAGGCCACGCCGGTCATGGGCTTCCTCCACCGAGGCGTCGAGAAATTGGCCGAAGAAGGGACCTACCATCAGTTTATCCCGCATACGGACCGGCTGGACTACGTCTGCGCCATGTACAACAACTTCGCCTACTGCCGAGCCGTTGAGAAGCTGATGAACATCACCGTGCCGGAGCGGGCCGAGTATCTCCGCACGATCGTGGCGGAGGTGCAACGCATCATCGGCCATCAATTCTGGCTGGGAACACAGGCCTTGGACATCGGCGCCATGACGGTGTTCTTTTATTGCTTCCGCGATCGGGAGATTCTGCTCGACTGGTTCGACGAGCTCTGCGGAGCACGGCTGACGACCAGTTGGTACCGGATCGGCGGCGTAGAACGGGACTTCACGCCGTCGCTGCTCGAGAAACTGAAAAAATTCCTGGACTACTTCCCCCCTAAGATCGACGAATACCAGGTCTTCCTCGAAAAGAATCGGATCTGGCTGGCCCGAACCAAGGGCGTGGCGGTCATTTCCGCGGAGGACGCGGTGAGCTTCGGCCTCAGCGGGCCGACGGTGCGCGGCTCCGGCGTTCCGTACGACCTCCGGAAGGTCGAGCCCTACGCCGCGTACCCGCGCTGTCAGTTCAGCGTCCCGGTGGGCAGGAATGGGGATACCTACGATCGATACTGGATCCGGGTGATGGAGCTCTATGAGAGCGTGAAGATCATCCGGCAGTGCATCGAGCAGATGCCGGACGGTCCGATCATGGCGGACGTGCCGAGCGTGACGCTGCCTCCCAAGAGCCGGGTCTTCACCAATCTCGAATCCATGATTCAGCAATTTAAGCTGTTTTCGCAGGGGTTCAACGCGCCACGGGGGGAGGTCTATTGCGGGACGGAAGCCCACAAAGGCGAGCTGGGCTTCTACATCGTGAGCGCGGGCGGCGGAAAGCCCTATCGCCTGAAGATTCGCGCTCCGTCCTTCATTCACATGGGCGCATTCGATTACATGTCCAGGGGTTACATGATCGCCGACGCCATCACGATCTTCGGGACGTACGACATCGTGATGGGAGAATGCGACCGGTGAGGAAATGAGGGATTCTGAATGAGGAATGCGGCGGACGATCGTCAATTCCAAATTCCACATTCCTAATTCAACATTTGAGGAATCGACATGGGTTTGAAGCCGGCTACCAATCCTGAAGTCGAAGCGGCGACCATCGAATTGAGCATCGACGGGAAAACCGTCACGGCGAATGATGGCGTGTCCCTCTACGACGTCATCGCGAGCACGGGCAGGATTATACCGGCCATGTGCTACCACTACACGTTCGATCCGTTCGGCTCCTGCGGTATGTGCCTCGTCATGCAGGAGGGGAAAAAAGCGCCGGTCCGGTCCTGCACGGCCAAAGCGACCGCGGGCATGATCATACGGACGGAAGGCGACGACCTGCACCAGGCCAGGAAGAAAGCGGTGGAGAAGCACCTCTCGGTTCACCCGCTCGACTGCCCCGTGTGCGACGCCGACGGTCATTGCGAGCTGCAGGACATGGCGTTCCTCCATGGAGTCACCAACCTGGCCGGGGCGAAGCAAAAGTTCATTCCGGAAGACACCCGCAGCCTGGTCCTAGACTTCAACATGAACCGCTGCATTGCCTGCGGCGAATGCATCAACATCTGCAAAGATGTGCTGATGATCGACGCTTTGCAGTTCATGAAAAAAGGCGGATTCAACCAGGTCGTGGCCAAGGGCGATGCCCCGCTCTCTTGCGAATTTTGCGGCGATTGCTTGGCCGTCTGCCCGGTCGGCGCCATCACCAACAAATTCTCCAAGTATCTCTACAAGCCCTGGCAGATGAAGAAGACGACCACCACCTGCAACTACTGCGGGGACGGCTGTCAGATGTACCTGGAGACCAAGAACACGGAAGTCATCCGGGTCACCTCACCCTTGTCGTGGAAGAGCAAGTGGGGGGACCGCACGGAGACGGCCAAAGGCCACGGCGGCATCTGCGTTCGCGGCCGGTTCGGGTTCGAGTACATCGACAGCAAGGCCCGACTGAGGTTGCCGCTCATGCGCGTCGGAAATCATCAGATCGAGACGCCGTGGCTCGAAACCATGCACAAACTCGTGGACCGCCTCGGCGATACCCTCCGCAAGCACGGGCCGGACTCCGTCGCCGGTCTCATCACGGCCCGCTGCACGAACGAGGAACTCTATCTGTTCCAAAAATTGATGCGGAGCGTGATCCGCACCAATCAGCTCGATAGCAGCGCCCGGTATGGCCATATGAACTTTGTCCATGCGTCGCGTCGTGCCTTGGGAATCGGGCGCAGTCCGAACGACTG
>CAZZPI010000267.1:1675-4277 GCA_964655865.1 uncultured Nitrospiraceae bacterium | reverse complement strand
ATGAAGATGGTCCCGCGGGTCATGAAGGACGCGGCCTTCGGCATGGGATGCACGGCTTGGATCGATCGAGGCGGATCGCAGGAGCGGAAGTCATGAAGACGACGAGGGAAAACGATGGAGCTTCGTCGCCGGTCTCGGTCTGTTGCGGGGTCGCAGCGAAACGGGATCGAACCAGACAGCCTCGATGAGTGCCGAGCCCGCTAGGCCCCGCTCACGCAACTCGAATGTGTCCATCGGTACAACGAGAAGTTCAAGGAACGCGCGAAGCGATGGAAGAGCGGGAAGGGAATACCGTGGACGCGCCGCTGTTGCGAGTTCAAGAGGCTGCCCGATTGCTGAAGGTCAGTACGTGGACGATCTATCGATGGATCGAGGAAGGGCGGCTCGAAGCGACCAAGATCGGACGAGGCAGCCTTCGCATCTTTCGGGTATCCGTCGAGTCGCTGATCGAAGCTAACCGGAGTCAAACCTGGAGAGCATCGGAAGACGGGCGCGGCAACGTCGTCCGACCGCCGTCGGTCGGAGCCAAGCTCAAGAAACGAGGGAGATGAAGGCGCAGCAGGTCTGGTAGTTGCGCACCCTTCTTCCAGACTTGCCCGGGGAGTCGGAGGTGGCCTTCCTCTGAGTCCCCGGCCCTTCAGGGAAACGTGAAACGGATATGACCACAGGGAGGCCCTATTCATGGGAGGTGAATTATGCCACTCGCTCGCGTACGGACTGTGCGCGTCGATGCTTACCCACTGGGGATTCATGAAATGATGGCCACGCATCGCATGCCGACGACATCGGTTCCCATAAACCTGCATATCGTTGTGATTCGGTTGCTGGCGATCGCGATCTGGCAGACTCGCCGTCGAACACCAGCGTTGTCCAGCTATGACCTGCCCCTTCCGGGTGAATATCGCCGCTGGGAGGTTGTCGAAACAGGAGGGATGCAACAGCATGGTGGCGAAAGGCTTAAATGCTACGTGTGCGCAAAGGGAGCTGCGACCCCTGACGACGAATCATTTCCCGTCGGCACGCGCTTCGTCGTCGAGACCTATCGGACCATGAAGAGCTTCTCCTGTCGGGTAAGCGTGCCCGGTGAAGTCGAGCAGGAACCCGTCCGGGTGTTCATCATGAAAAAGTATGCGGCGTTCCAATGGAACGGCGATGGTGCTCCAATGAGTGAGGTATGGGCCTGTGCGCTGTATCGATGAAATGCGGGGAAAGCAGACATGATAAGGAAATGTGTCGGTGGCGGGACTTCACGGGTCGGACTGCGCTGACCGCGCAGGGAGGTCCCGAACGGAGGGAGGCGTACGCCCATGCGCCTCCCTCTCCCCGGTTGTCAGAGGTGTGTTGTCGCGTTCACGGTTTTTTCACAAGCTCACACAGGGAGGATTGATATGTTGACCGGAAGTCGAGTGCTTGTTGTCCTCGTGTGCGGTATTTGTTTCATGGGTGGATCAGCAGGGATTGCATTGGCGGGGAGCGACGGCCATGTCCAGGAAACGATCAAGCATGCCAAAGAGGGTATCGCGCATGAGAAGGAAGCCATCATGCATTTGGAGAAAGCGCTCAAGACCGGCGGCGACTCCCACGCCAAGGAAGCGCTCGAACATGCCAAGGAAGCGGTGAAACACGCGGAAGAATCCCTCGCGCATGCCGAACAGGCCTCCGCCGAACCGAAGGCTAAGGGAAAATAGGTTTCCCGTCGAGTGTGTCTCACGTCGCTGACACACCGTGGGGTCCACCGCTCTTCCGTGTGCGGGGCACTAACCCCGCACACACCCCATCCCTGATCGAATCCATAGGCCTCGCGTTCCATCCTGTTCTGACGTAGGCCGTGGCGAAGGGTTCGTGCTGTAGCAGACGTCGGCAGAGGTGAGCGTCCGTTGGTAGACAGGATTCGGTCGAAGCTCTATAAGACCGCCTGCTCAAGGAGGATCCCTCATGCGAATCGCTCTTGCGATCGTGCTCATGAGCGGTCTCCTGCTCATGGGTGAGAAGGGGAATGCCCAGGATACTGTTCTCGAGGGCGTTTTGCGGAGCCAGGTGTTCAACAAGGTCTTCGAGGGATTCGACTTCTATCACCTTGTCATCGAGGAGGATCACGCGCAGTCCGATGGCTCACGTGAAGTGACGGTCGTGGCCAGCGGCAAATTTCTGGAGAACACAAAGCGCATGAAGGTGTTGTTCCTGATCGTCGGCGAACAGGTGATCGGCGGACAAGTCTTGGAGGGAACCGGACTGCCCCCGTGTCTGACGCCCGAGGAGAGTCGGAAGTCATCGCTCTAAACCACAGGAGGATCGCATGGTGCGTCAAATCATTCTTGGCTTCATGGGATGCGTGTGCCTAGCGTTGATAGGGTCCATCGCCTGGGCATTGCAGGCGGGCGGCGTGGAAGTCGGCGATCTCGGCACGGGGTCGGTGGTGGGGCAACCGTTCAAGGAACTGCCGGTGGACTTGGATATTTATGCGACTGAAGTCGGGGATATGAAGATCCTCTATCCGCCGACATCGGTCTTGGACCTCAAAGTCCGACCGGGCACACCCGTCGTGATCAAGGTGACGAACAAGTCGTCTGTTGAAAGAGGTTTCTTGATGACGGCCGACGGA
>CAZZPI010000267.1:0-1665 GCA_964655865.1 uncultured Nitrospiraceae bacterium | reverse complement strand
CGAGAGCAAGTACGTCGGCGTTCCATTGAGCGACTTGTTGTACGCGACGGCGGGCAACACGCTCACCTATAAGGATCATCTGAACCCGAAAGACCCAGGCGGGAAGCTGTTCATGATCAAGTAATGCCGAGCGATCGTCTTTGATGATGACCGGACGCCCTGTCGCACTCGTGAAAGCAGCAGGGCGTTCGTGTTTGAAGCACCTCCGTGTTGGTCTGCCAACGGCGGCACTCTCCGGAATCCCCGAGACGGCTCGTTGATTTCAGACAAAGCTCCCCTTTATAGTCACTCCGGGCTTGTAGGGCCGGACTTGGTGAGGAGTTGCGACGATGCTGCGCAGCCGAATG
Organism: uncultured Nitrospiraceae bacterium; assembly: GCA_964655865.1. GTDB lineage: Bacteria > Nitrospirota > Nitrospiria > Nitrospirales > Nitrospiraceae > JBBIJI01. Next base: position 1,318 of record CAZZPI010000267.1, on the reverse strand, counting down.
ATGGTCGCTGCCGGAGCGGCGGTTTTAGTTCTTGTGTCGCCTGGTTCCCTCGAAGCCGCGCAGCCGGATGGGGCAAGAAAGCACTACGAACGAGGCGCGACCTTGTTCCGCCAAGGCGATGTCGATGGCGCGCTGGAGTCACTGAAAAAGGCGATCGAACTCAATCCACGATCGGCCGAAGCTCATCATCTGCTTGGCCTGGTCTACTTCAAAGGCAAGCGCCGACCGCTCGAGGCGATCGAATCCTTCAAACAGTCGCTGAGGTACGATCCCAAATCGGTCGAAGCGCTGAACGATCTGGCCGATGTCTATCTGGCACAAGGAAAGCTCGCGGAGGCAGAGGAGACCCTCACGAAGGTGATCGCCATCGCGCCGGGTAACGAAGAGGCCCATGTGGATCTCGCGAAGTTGTACGAGGAGCGGCACGATACCGAGGCGGCCATCCGGATGTATCAGGAGCTGCTCAAGATGTATCCCGATCACGATGAGGCGCTGTATCGTTTGGCCAGCCTCTACGACCATCAAGGCGACGTGAAGCAAGCGCGGGAGCAACTCACTCGCCTGACCAAGGCGAATCCCCGTCATGCGGATGCCTGGTACCAAATCGGTCGGATGGCGGAGCGGGCGAACGATCTAGCTGGAGCGGCCGCGGCCTACCGGGAAGCAGTGGTGATCAAGCCAAATTTAGTGGACGCCCATTACAACCTGGGGTTCGTGTACCGGGGACAAGGCCGACCGCTCGACGCGGTCAAGGAATTTCTCGAGGTGATTCGCATCCGTCCAGAGTATGCCGAAGCCCACATGAATCTGGGCATGGTGTACACGAGTCTCAACCGGCTGGACGACGCCGAGCGGGAATATGAAGCCGCGGTGGCGCTCAAGCCCAATTCGTTGGAGGCGCACTACAATCTCGGCGTGTTCTACGAACTGCACCGCCGGGATGCGGTCAAGGCGCTGGCTCAGTACCGGCGCTATTACGATCTGGGCGGACGCGACGAACGGGTGGAGCGGATCGTCGGCGCGGGGGCGCGGTAGCTACCAGCCCCAATAATAGTGCGGATACGTCCGCCAATAGGGTCCCCAGTACGGGGGTGGGTAGATGTGCCATAAGGGGGCTGGAGGTTCCTTCGGCAAAACGATCAGCTTCTTCACGTCGACGGTCGGGTAGGTGTATTCCGCCTCATCGAGAGGAAGGGTGACGGAGCCGGTGACGTCACCAGTGACGATCAGGAGCGTGCCCGGTGGGATCGTGGCCGGATCCAGAAACTCGTGCTGAAGGGCGACAAACCGACCCTGGGATTTCGTCAGGTCCTCGGCA
>CAZZPI010000266.1:0-4306 GCA_964655865.1 uncultured Nitrospiraceae bacterium | reverse complement strand
CGTTGCGCCTCCTTGATCGTCACAGTGACGGTCTCCGTCTCGAGGGGAATGTAGAGATCCTTCTTCGTCAGTCCCAGATATTTTTCGGGCTGCGAGTAGATTTCCTTCGCGGCGATGATCCGGGGCACATAGCGCATCGTTTCTCGAGGCCCGTGCATCTTCCAGAAGTCCGTTACCTTTTGTTCTCGGAGGAGCTTTCTGATTCGATCCTCGCCCGCGTTGTAGGAGGCCATGGCGAGGAACCAATCGCCCTGCTGGAAGTCCCGGAGATGACGCAAATACTTGATGGCCGCCTCAGTCGAGACTTCGAGATTCCTCCGGTCGTCGCGGATGGGATCGCTCTTCAGGTGAAACCGCCGTCCGGTCGAGCCGATGAACTGCCAGGGCCCCGAAGCGCGGGCACGCGAGTAGGCCGCCGAAATGCACTTGCTTTCGACCAGCAACATGTACTTGAGATCATCGGGCAGGCCTGCCTCCGCCAACTGCTTCTCGACCGGGGGGAAACAGCGGCCGGTACGCTTGGCGAGAATGATGCTTTCCCCCTGGTCCTCGAGGAATTGATAGAACTCGTATTCGATCCGCTCCCGCACTTGCCAGTTGTCTAGCGGGACTTTCTGGCCGGCGAAGGTGAGCTTGTCCGGAAGCTTGAAGGAGCTGAGGAAAAAGCGTTCGCCTTCTCGCTTGATTTCCGGGAGGATAACCAAGCGGTCTTCCTGTTCCGGGATCACGTCGTACACATCCCCCTGGCGCTCATCCGACCCGTTGGTCCGAGGGCCGCTGATGCTTCCTTCCCCATTCGCCTCTTTCTTCCCGTTTTCCTCCGTCGGAGACCCGATCGTGTTGCCTGCCTCCGCGAACAAATTGCTAGAGCTCGCCGCGCACGCAAGACTCCCGAGCGTCGCCGCGAGAAGCACCAATCGCACCGAACCCGGATTATGGGATCCCCATCTGCGTATCATCACCGTGCGCTCACCCTCCTTAGGATTCTTCGCCCAGACCCATGCTAGACTGCGGGCTTGAGATGCGTTCCCTGAACGTCCTCAATCAACACATTATCCAGTGTACCAGGTGCCCTCGCCTCGTCGAGTATCGACAAGAAGTTGCCCGAACAAAACGGCGTCAATTTCGAGAATGGACCTACTGGGGCCGTCCCATCCCCGGCTTCGGTGATCCCAAGGCTGAACTGTACGTGCTCGGACTGGCGCCGGCCGCCCATGGCGGGAACCGGACAGGTCGTGTGTTCACGGGAGATCGCAGCGGCGATTGGCTCTACGAGGCCCTCTACCGTTTCGGGTTTGCCAATCAACCGACTTCCTCCCACCGGGGGGACGGCCTCCGGCTCCGGAACTGTTACATCGGCGCGACTGTTCGATGTGCCCCGCCCGCGAACAAACCGTCGCCCTCGGAGTTCGACGCCTGCCAGCCTTACTTGATCGAGGAACTCAGGCTGTTGTCCCGCCTACGTGTGGTCGTCGCGCTCGGCAAGATCGCGTTCGATCATTATCTCAAAGCGCGCGGTGCGCAAGGTCTTGCCTGTCCCGATCCGATCCCCCGTTTCCGCCATGGCGCCTCCTGCGCCTTGCCGTGGGGCGTGACGTTGCTGGGCTGCTATCACCCGAGCCAGCAAAACACGTTTACAGGGAAACTGACGCGGTCGATGTTTCACTCGGTCTTCCGCCGGGCTCGCATGCTACTTCAACCCTGAGCGAGAAGCTCCTCTGAACCGTCGCTCGCGGACCGCTCTCCACCATTTGTGATCGACGCGCACCGATTGAGCCCCGCTACTTCCTGCCTTGCGCTTCCCAGTCAGCAAGAAACTTCTTCAGGCCGACGTCGGTGAGCGGATGCTTGACCAATTGCTGGAACACTGCGTAGGGCATGGTGCAGATGTCCCCTCCCGCCAGAGCGGCTTCGACCACGTGCTGCGGGTGCCGCACGCTGGCTACCAGCACGAGGGTCTTGAAGTTGTAGTTTCGATAGATCGCCACAATCTGTCGGATCAGTTCCATTCCGTTTGAACTGACATCGTCGAGCCGACCGATGAAGGGCGAGACGCACCAGGCGCCGGCCTTTGCGGCCAGCAGCGCCTGGGTCGGCGAGAAGCACAGCGTCACATTCACGCGAATGCCCTCTGAGGCCAGCCGTTTCGTCGCCTTGAGGCCTTCGGGGATGAGGGGACACTTCACCACGATGTTCTTGTGAACCTTCGCCAACTCGCGGCCTTCCCTTACCATGGCGTCGGCTTCGACGCTGACGACCTCCGCACTAATCGGACCATCCACGATGTTGCATATCTCAAGCAACACGTCACGGAAGCTTCGGCCTTCCTTGGCCACAAGCGATGGGTTCGTGGTGACTCCGTCCAACAACCCCATGCTAGCGGCTTCCTGTATTTCTTTGACGTTGGCTGTGTCGAGGTACAATTTCATCGGTCGTTCCTTTCTCCAATGGGCTGGTAATGAGTCTAGAGGTTCATTTTTCTCCCAATCGATACCCTAATGAAGGTCTTAGGGCCGACGCAATGCGCCTCCGTCACCGTAGGGGTTTGACACTCGTGGAATGCGAAGGATAGAATCCGCTCCGCGGCCGAATTTCCCGCAAGGAGGCATTCGTCCATGAGTCGATCCCGTTGGATCCTGCTCGCAACCTTGTTCCTCACCGCCTGCGGCGGCTCGAATCCTTATCTCGAAGCCTCCCTCAAACCGGCCGAGCTTCAAGGCAAAGACAAAGCGTGGTTCGAAAAAAACTGGGGCGCTCCAGACGGCAAAGCTCCCCGGTTCTTCGGTGGAGAAACGTGGACCTATTACAGGATTGCCGGTGGAAAGTCGGGTCCGCCCCTGTTTAACTTCTCTCCCAATCAATGTCAGATCACCCTCAAGTTCGACAAGGAAGAAAAGCTCTCGGACTACAGCTACTCCGGATGCTAACCAGCAAGCTGTTTCCGGAACGTTTGGGCACAGTCCTGACTACAGAAATAATACGTTTGTCCGCCCACCTCCTCCGCCACCGCTGATCCCTTAGGAACGAAGGCGCGACAGACCGGATCCTGCACCATTTGCCTCGGATCGCCGATCATCCGCTCCCTGCCTTGACTGCTCAGGCCGCGAATGACACTCCTGATCAAAAAGTACAGGACGACGAGCAGGCCGATGATCAATAAGAGCCTATACATTGTAGGCTGCTCCGATAAGACCACAATGCTATGGGACTACGGCGTAGCTGTCAAGGATCGAACCGCCCCCACCGTGGTGATTGGCTAAGCGTCCGATCGGCCACAACGCTAGGGGCCCGAATGGCCTATGAAGAACCTCGGCAGCGGTCCATTCTCCTCTCCTCTAGACCCAGTACTTCCGGAGGATAGTTTCTGCGAGAACGGCGATGGTATACGTATCGCCATGCACACTTGTGATAAATGCCGCGGGGCGATGTTGCCGGAACGGGCGGTTGACTTGGATGCAGGCTTAGCGATCACTGTGTTGGCATGCATTAATTGTGGCCGACGCAAAGTCGCGGACCGAGAACCGAGGCCCATAACGGCGAGATACTAACCCTCGCGAGGAACACAATGCGACCACTCACCTACGACGAGCACAAGGCGGCCGAGGCAGCCTTCCGCGGGCTCCCTCTTGACCCGACATGGACTGCGTCGGCGCAGGCAATCTATCGAGGTCTAACCCGCGCGAAAGCGCACCGAGGATCTGAACAAATTACTGGGATCGGCAACCTCCATCGAGTATCCTGAGCATTCGAAGCGCGATTCCTTCGATCATACCTTCTCTCCCCAGAAGCTTTCGACTCTCCCAAAAATATCGGGCCTCTACATCCCGCGTCGCTAACCCGTCACTACTCTTCTACCCCAAGGGAAGAAAGAAATAGTTGCGGTGCTCTCCCTGCTGAGCGACAGCCGCACACGGAGATGCCTTCCGGACTGGCTGGACACCGAATAATTATTGCTCTCCATCCGGGACCAGGCCTGCAGAGCCGATGCGAAATTCGGAACGGTCCCTCCCCATTGACAAGGAGACGGCTGAAGGAGCAGCATATCGGTTCTCTACTGAACTTAGAGGGACGCTGATGGGGTAACCTACGCTCAACGCGAACTGACATCCTCCCCTTGTCGCGCGAGATGACGCCCCTGCAGGCTTCGGCCTGCGGGGGCGTCGTCTTTTTTTTTGCGGACCGCGTTGTTTTTGGGGATCGATCGCGCGTGAGGAGAAAAAGGAGGCACGTATGCGACGTGTCTTCGACGTGTGGGTTGGATTGGCAACCGGAGGTCTGCCGGCCCTGTCAGTCGGGGAAGGGGCCG
>CAZZPI010000265.1:325-4349 GCA_964655865.1 uncultured Nitrospiraceae bacterium | reverse complement strand
ATCTCTCTCTCGAAGGTGGCCCAGCGTCTGTGGGCAAGCGCAGGCGCCTTACGAGCTCGGATCGCCGAGTCGTGGGACACACGGGTCGAAGCGCGAGCGCAGCGTGAACGGACGAAACGAGTGAAAAGCCGTTCGAGGCCGGCCCGCGAGCTACCGGTGGAGACGGAGATTCAGAGTGAAACCCCAGACACAGCGGCCTCTCCTGCGGAGCTGCCTCGCATCCAGGTGCCGCTCAAGGCCGAGAAGGTTCAGCTGGAACCGGAGAGCATCGAGGTGGCGCAAGCGGCTCCCGTCGAAGGCGGCTATCTCTTGCCGGACCCGGAGGAGTTGCTCAGCGAACCGTCGGGTCCGCTGGCGCGCATGACGGATGAAGAATTGAAAGCCCAGGCCGACGTCCTGACCCGCGCCCTCAAGAGCTTTGCCATCGAGGGGAAAGTCACCGACGTGCGTCCCGGTCCTGTCGTCACGATGTATGAGTTCGAGCCGGCGCCGGGAACGAAAGTAGCCCGCATCGTGAATCTCGCGGACGACCTTGCGCTTGCGCTGAAAGCCATCAGCCTCCGCATCGTGGCGCCGCTGCCGGGCAAGTCGGTGGTAGGAATCGAAGTACCGAATCCCTATCGAGAGACCGTCTCCCTCAAGGAAGTCGTGACCAGTGAGGCCTTCTTCCGGTCGCGTTCGAAGTTGACGCTGGCGCTCGGCAAGGACATCTTCGGCACGCCCACCATCGCGGATCTCAAGAGCATGCCGCATCTGTTGGTCGCCGGGGCGACCGGCGCGGGCAAGAGCGTCAGCCTGAATACCATGCTGATGAGCATCCTCTTCGCGGCGCGTCCGGATGAGGTGAAGTTGCTCTTGATCGATCCCAAGATGCTGGAGTTTCAGACCTACGACGGGATTCCTCATTTGCTCCGGCCGGTGATCACGGATCCCAAATCGGCCGCGCGCGGGCTCGGGTGGGTGGTTCAGGAGATGGAACGTCGGTACAAGCTGCTGGCGGAGGCCGGGGTCAGGAACATCGATACGTATAACAGGCAGGTGGCCGTCAGCCAAGGTCAGATGCCCGATGCCTCGGGGCTCGGGGTGTCCGATCAGGCGGAGCTGCCCATCCGATTCCTCTCGGAGGAAGAGCGGCTGTCCGCCGGGGAGCGGACCGGCGAAGAAGCGCCGTCGGAGCCGGGGGATGCCGGAGGGACTCCACCGGAGCCGCTGTCGTACATTGTGGTGATGATCGACGAACTGGCCGATCTCATGATGGTGGCCCCCAAAGACGTCGAAGACAAGATCGCCCGACTCGCGCAGATGGCCAGGGCCGCGGGAATTCATCTCGTCCTCGCGACGCAACGCCCCTCAGTCGATGTGCTGACCGGCCTCATCAAGGCCAACTTTCCCGCGCGGATCGCCTTTCAGGTTTCGTCGAAGACCGATTCACGGACCATCCTGGACGCCAACGGAGCCGAGGCGCTCCTGGGACGCGGCGACATGCTGTATCTGGCGTCGGGAACGGGCCGGCTGATTCGGCTTCATGGATCGTTCGTGTCCGACGACGATGTGCGGCGAGTCGTCGAGTATGTGAAGCAGCAGGCCTCGCCGTCTTATTGTCTGGAGCTCGAGCAACTCAAGCAAGAGGAGGCCGGAGAAGAGGAAGCGCAGGATGAGGTGTACGAGCAGGCCAAAGAATTGGTCCTCTCCACCGGCCAGGCCTCCGCCTCGTTGATTCAGCGGCGCTTACGCGTCGGCTATCCGCGGGCCGCCCGCATGATCGAGCAAATGGAAGCAGAAGGTCTCGTCGGGGCGGCCGGAAGGGATGGGCGCCGAGAGGTCCTCACGCGCCGCGCTCCCCTGCCGGTCCCTCCCCAATAGGGATGAGAGCCGGTCGGGGAGGGGAAATGATGCCTCGCGTGTCTGCAAGCCTACTTCCGTTTCTCCTGTCGGGGGTGCTGATTATCGCCCCCTGGGCGATGGCGGGCGCGGAGGATCAGTCGGACGACAAAGCGCTTCAGGAAGTCCGCGAAGTCGTCAAGAAGATCCAAGCCCGGTACGAGCAGACCAAGGATCTCCAAGCGGACTTTACGCAAAAAACCAGAATTGAAGGATTCGCCACCCCCGTGACTTCGAGCGGCCGCGTGTATATCAAGAAGCCCGGTCGGTTGCGGTGGGATTATCTCGATCCGACCGTGGAAGAAATCTACGTGAACAAGGACGACGTGCGTATGTATGTGCCGGAGCACAAGCAGGTGCTGGTCGGCAAGCTCACCTCCATGGCGGCGTCCCAGGCGCCCTTGCAGCTCTTGCAAGGGGTCGTCAATATCGAAGACACGTTCGATATCGCCCCGGTTCCGGGGAAAGCCCGCGGGGAGGGAGGGATCAGAGCCGTGAGCCTCGTCCCGAAACAGTCGGACAGCGATCCCACGCGGACGGTTCAACGGATCGTCGTGGAGGTCTACCCGAAAACTTACTTTCTCAAGACGGTCTCGCTCCACGAGGTCAGCGGGAACGTGGCGACCTTCGAGTTTATGCGCCTCAAAGCGAATACGGGGCTGAAGAACGACCTCTTCGAGTTTCAGGCTCCGCCGGATGTCGAGGTGGTGAAGGCCCCTACGTTGTCGCCGCGGTAGCGAACAGCCAATAGCGAGCAGCGAGTAGCCGATAGCGAATAGCTGAAAGCGAATGGCGCCGAAACGCGAATCTCCGAGCTGTTAGCTGTTCGCTGCCGGCTGCTCGCTATTTTCAACCCACAAGGAGCGGTATTCATGGTTAGATCCTATCTACGGCATCTCAAAGACTGTTCAGTCGCTCGCCATCTGCTTCGCACTCATCCCTCGGAAAACCTCCGTCAGCTCTATTGGTACGATCTGCGGCTGGCCGACGCCGTCACAGTCGGCGGAATTCTCAAGGTGTTTCTGTGGGCGCTCCGTAAGCGGCAGCAGGATGAAATCGCCGGCAACTACAACCTCGTCAACCTCTACTACGCGCCGCCTCCGGGAGACGGGCTGAAGGAACCGGCTCCGACCGTGTGGTTCTGTCGGAGCTTGCCCACCAAGCCGTGGTACGACGAACCCAGCCCCATCCGAACGGCGCTCGAAGAGCGGGGGAAGACCATCATCGCCGAGTTTGAGGCCGTCGCGCATCGTATCGGGACCCATCCGGACAACACCTCGCTGACGGGAAAAGGGAAGTGGAGCGGGATGTTCCTCTATCAGGCGAAGGGGATCAAGAACGAGGAGCTCTGCCGTCTGTGTCCCACCACGACGGCGGTGGTTGAAAGTTTCCCGCTGTGCAAGAACTTCGGGTTCGTGATGTTTTCAGGCGTGGACCCCAATACCCATATCAAGCCGCACACCGGGTCGTCAAATCTCCGTCTGCGCCATCATCTGGGCATTCGTATCCCGGAACCGGACAAGGCTCGCATTCGCGTCGGCACCGAATGGCGCCACTGGGGGCAAGGTCAGACCCTCGCCTTCGATGACTCGTTCGAGCATGAGGTCGTCCACGAAGGGAAACAGGAGCGGGTTGCCCTGGTGCTCGATGTCTGGCACCCGTCGCTGAGCAAACAGGACATCGCGGTGCTCAGCCATCCCGTGTTTCAGCGGTTCGGTAAGGCCGCAACGGAGAGCGGACAGCGAGCAGCTAATAGAGCATAGCTAGCAGCAAGCAGCGAATAACTCACAACGAATAGCCGACAGCTTGAAACAACCGGTTGGCTCCTCCGTAAATTCAGGCTGTTCGCTATTGGCTATTCGCTGTCAGCTAGTTGCCGCGGGTGAAGAAAGTGTGATCGGCAGGGTCACCCGGAAGCTGCTTCCTTTGCCGGGTGTGCTGTCCACCTCGATGCGTCCGCCGTGCATCAGGACGAGGCTCTTCGTGATGTAGAGACCGAGTTGAGCGCCCTGCGACTGCGGAACAGCGGAGTTGATCTTCGAGAATTCGTCGAACACATGGGGCAGCTCCTCGGGGGCGATGCCGCAGCCGGTGTCTCGGACACAGAGCATGACCATCCCCTCGTCTCCCCGCTGGAGGGTGA
>CAZZPI010000265.1:0-315 GCA_964655865.1 uncultured Nitrospiraceae bacterium | reverse complement strand
GGTGACGGAGATGTCTCCGCCGCTCGGTGTAAACTTCACCGCGTTGCCCACGAGGTTCCAGAGAACCTGCTCGAGTTTGTCCCGGTCCGCTTGAATCGAGGGGACCTCCTGTGGATGGTCGAAACGGACGGCGAGGGTTTTTTCCGCCACGGCCACCTGAACGCTGTCCAGCACGTCCTTGACCAACTCGACCAGGTCAACCGGTCCCGTCTTGAGCTCGATCCGTCCCATATCCAGCCGGGACCAGTCGAGCAATTGGTTCACGATTCGAGTCAGCCGCTCGATATTGTGATCGACCCGCCGCAAGTAATACCC
>CAZZPI010000264.1:0-4367 GCA_964655865.1 uncultured Nitrospiraceae bacterium | reverse complement strand
CTTCAATCAGCTCGAACGCCAATTCAAGCCGCCGATCGGGCGACGATTCCTTCTGGAACCGTCGGATCAGTTCCCCACGTCGCCGAGTGCGCCAATGGCGGCGGCGGACCGCCTTGAGTATGCGCCAGGCCACGAACAGCGCGACCGCGAGCCCAGCCGCCAGCGGCACGCCCTGTTCGACAATCGCATCTTGCGTCGCCGGAGCCAATCGCTTCCAGACCCAGACCCCCGCGACGACCAGACCTAGGAAGGACAAAATCGCCGTGAGATTGGCGGGACCGGAACGGGTTTCGTGCATGGGGCGAATGATAGGGACCTTGTCCTCCACCCGTCAACGCTGCGCTAGGTCGAAAAGTCGAAGCCCGAAAGTCATGTTGGCCTTGAGGACGCGCGGACGGCCCGTTCAACGCTGACGGACTTGTATGACAGCCTCACCCTTGACAGCGTGGGCCCTCACGACTAGGCTCGCCACGCCATGGAACTGCCCGACCTCAAAGACGATCCCTACCTCAAAGTGCTGCGCCCCCTGGTGGAGGCCTACCTGGCCTTCTGGCGCGCCGACAGCCGGCACATCCGTTCGCTGAAGCTCACGAGCTCACAGTTCGACGTGATCGCCACCCTCGGCGATACCGACGGCCTGACATGCGCAGAGCTGTCCCGTGCCACCTTGGTGACGAAAGGCACCCTCACCGGCGTGCTGGACCGCCTGGAGGCCAAAGGATTGGTGCGTCGTCAGCCGGTCGCTGACGACAGACGGGCGACGCGTGTCTGCCTGACCGACAAAGGCGACGCCCTCTTCCGCAAGGCCTTCGCGGCGCATATCGCGTTTCTCCGCCCTTATTTTCAGCGGGCCATGAGCCGCAAGGAAGCGGACAACTTACGCAATCTGCTCCTCCGACTTCGAGAAAGTTTCGAAGCGAGGAGCGTGGTTCAGGCGAAGTCGAAGGGAGAGGAGGGACGCCGCACACGGGCCGTGACCTTCACCTCAACGTAAACCTGTCCAAGCTTATGCGCCTCACCATCCTCGGATCCGGCACCAACCTCCATCCCACTAGAGCGGCGGCGGGTTACCTCGTCCGAACCGACCGGGCGTTGTTGCTGGACTTCGGCCCTCGCACGCTGTCCAACCTCATCAAGTCGGGCACCGACCGGCACGCCATCACCCACATCCTGTTCTCACATTTTCACGCCGATCATTTCTCCGACTTCATCACGTTTTTTTTCGATGCAGTGATCTACGCCAAGTATGGCGGCGGCCGGCGACCCGACCTGACCTTGATCGGTCCCCGAGGAACCATTCGTTTGTTGAAGTCCATCATGGCCACATTCCCAAGCTTCTCGTCGCCTCCGTTTGGCGTCCGGTTCAAGGAAGTCGATGAGAGCGCCTTTCGCATCGGCGACACAAGAGTCGTTCCTGCCGTCATGACCCATGTGCCGGACCTCGCCTGCGTCGGCTACCGGATCGAGTACCGTGGCAAATCGTTGGTCTACTCCGGGGATGCTCAGTATTGTCTGAATCTCGTTCGGTTGTGCGGGGAAGCCGACCTCGCCGTCCTCGACTGCTCGTTCCCAGAAGACCGGCCGGGTCCCGCCCACATGCATGCGGGACAATGTGGACAGGTGGCTCAGGAAGCGGGTGTGGACCGTCTCATCCTGTCGCACTTCTATCCGCCTGCCGACCATCCGAAGGTCAAGAATCAGGCAGCACGACAGTTTCACGGAAAGATTCTACGAGCGAAGGACCTGTTGACGGTGGAACTCTAGTAGGTACGGGAGGGGAGTTGGTTCGGGCCCCCTTCCGTGTCGAGCGTAAGCTCGACTGAGGTGGAAGTGTACGCTAGAGACCGGACTCGCGGTGCTCGCAACCGAGGATTTGCATAAACCGCGTGAGGCGGGATTTCTTCAGCGGCTCATCCAGTTTGTTATAGATCGCGAGCAGGTTCTTGATCATCCGAGTGAGGATCGCGCGGGGCGGGCTGGGCAGGAGGTACCGATCTTCGAACCCGTAGCCGGCTTCAGTCAGGAACCGGGCGCAATTACGTTCGGTGAGCAGCGCGCCGCCGTTGAAACAATCGATGAAGATCTTGTACCGGTCCGAATCGTACTTCACGAGAAAATGCCCCGGCATCCCGATACCGTACAGAGGCAGGCTTAAGCGTTTGCCGATCGCGAGATACACCGCAGAAAGGCTGATGGGAATCCCAGTCCGCCGGTCGACGACGCGATTAAGGTAACTGTTCTCCACTTCGTAGTAGTTCTTGGTGTTCCCGCGGAATCCCTGCTCGACGAAAAGGTAGCGATTCAAGGCCTTGACCGTTTCTTCTCCCGAGGCGCGCGACCCGATCCGCTCACGGACTTCCCTCGCCATCTCGTCCAACTGTCTCGCATAGGTCGCCACTTCCAGCGTCGGATAGGCATAGCGCGCGATGAGGAACGCACCCGCTTCAAGGTCCACTTGCTGCTCCGGCAGGGCCACGAGGAGGCGCAACTCCTCCTCCAGTTGACCGCCGCGGATTTCCTCCAAGATCATCGCGATCCGATCCGCCATCTCGGGCTGTTCGATCTCCGCCTCATGAAGCAGCGGGAGAGCAGACGGCCCCAGGTCAACTAGCTTGCTGACGATGGTCTTGACGATTTTCTCATCCTCATCCACCAGCAGGCGAATCATCGCGCGTATTTGACTTTCACTCAGCACCATGCGAGCCCTCGCTTGACCAGAGAGTCATGACGTCAATGGACCGTGAACCAGCAAATCCGGATGCGCGGCACTCTTTCCTTCAGCCGACGGCGCGGCGGAACGCTTTCGCTCCTCCGTAGAGAGATACTACATCGAAGATGAGCATCCCCACCAGCACCGTGGCGATCTTGGGCACGGCTTCGACCCAACCCGAGAGTATCAAGGGACGGATCGCATCGATCGCCCATGTCATGGGGTTGAATTGGGCGAGGAAGCTCATCCACGCGGGCATGGCATTCAAGGGAACCAACGCAGAGCTGAGGAAAATCATCGGGAGCGACAGGAAGCCCAGCACGGAAAAGAAGTCGCCGTGGCTCTTGGCCGTAAAGGCCAGCGCCATCGAGATGGCCGTGAGCCCCACGCCGAACAGCATGCCGATCAAGAGAATGACCGCGACTCCCGGGAGTCCCGTGGCCGGGTGGACGCCGAACAGAAAGGCCACGCCGAGGATGACCAGAACCTGAAGGCTGGTGATCGTCGTCACGAAGAGAAACCGGCTGAGGATCACGGAAGTCCGATGGATAGGCGTCGACATCAACCGTTCGAGGAACCCATTTTCCTTGTCGAACAGCAGATCCACGCCGCCGGCTAGGCCGTTGTTCAGCACGGTCATCACCACAACGCCGGCCGCAAGGAAGCTGATGTAGTTGGGCGCTTGCACTACCTGCGTATCCGCAGTCCGCTGAAAGAGGTTGCCGAAGAAGATCAGCCAGAACAGCATGGGCTGGACAAGCGTGAACAGCATGCTGAACCGCTCCCGGCTCAGCCGCCGCACCCACCGCATCGTCAAGGCGCTGATTTCTTGCCAATACGCTCGCATCGGTTCGCTCCGGTTCTCAGTCAGCCGAGTGCGTCTCCCGCCGTCGGATTCGGTCCCTCGTCCTGGATGCGCCGGCCCGTATGGGCGATGAACACGTCGTCCAACCGGGGCCGGTGATAGTCGATGAATTCGAGACGGCAGCCCAGACGGTTCGCGGCCTCCAGGATGGCCGGAATGGCCTTCTCCGCCGACTCCACGCGAATGTCCAGCCCCGTCGCCGTCGCGTTCACCGTGCGAATTGCGGGCTGTCCCCTTACCGCCGCCGCCAGCGCCCCGATGCGCCCGGTCTCCTTGATCGTCAGCGACACGATGTCGCCGCCGAGCGCGATCTTCAACTCCGCCGGGGCGCCCAGCGTCCTGATCCGGCCGCCATCGATGATGGCCAATCGGTCGCAGAGTTGATCCGCCTCGTCCAGATAGTTGGTCGTCATGACCACGGTCACACCACGTCCCTTCAGGTCCCGCACGTGCTCCCAAATCTTGAGACGGCTTTGCACGTCCAACCCGAGGGTCGGCTCGTCCAAGAAGACGATCTTCGGGTTGGGAAGCAGGCCGCAGGCGATGTCGAGCTTACGCTTCATGCCCCCTGAATAGGTTTTGGCGGGACGATCGGCATGGGCCTCGAGGTTGACCAGCCTGAGAAGCTCGCTGATCCGCCGTGTCGCTTCCTGCTTGGAAAGATGATAGAGGTTGGCGAGGAGGTCGAGGTGCTCGCGCCCGGTGAGGAATCGGTCGATCGCGCGTTCTTGAGGCACGTAGCCGATCTGCGCGCGGATGAGAGCGGCGTCCCGGACCGTATCGAAACCCAGT
>CAZZPI010000263.1:0-4369 GCA_964655865.1 uncultured Nitrospiraceae bacterium | reverse complement strand
TATCGGTCATTGCCGGCATCCTGGAAATCGACGAAGGAGACATCGACGTGCTCGGGACCCCTCTCGCCGCGATGCCTTCCGGGAAGCGTACCCGCTTCCGCGGTCAAACCATGGGATTCATCTACCAACAGTTCAATCTGCTGCCCGCACTGACGGCGGCGGAGAACGTGGCCGTCCCGCTGTTCATCCAGGGCATCCCCAGAGGCCAGGCTCTTAAACGCGCACGGGCCATCTTGGAGCGCGTGGGGCTCGCGGACCGGACGGAGTTTCTCCCGAGGAATCTGTCAGGCGGACAACAGCAACGGGTCGCCATCGCGCGCGCCCTCGTGAACGAGCCGCGGCTCCTCATTTGCGACGAGCCGACCGCGATGCTCGATGGGCCCACCGGGCAGAAGATCATGGAAATTATCCGGGAAGTCGGCCGCGCGTCGGATCGGTGCGTCATTGTTGTCACTCATGACAGCCGCATCTTTCACTTCGGCGATCGGATGGCGGAGCTGACCGACGGGCGGATCGTTGGCGTGCATCCAATTGTCAAGGAAGGCACTGCATGATCGTCGTCAAACGAATCAGCGTCTGGCTTGCCGGGGCCGGCGTGCTCTTTACGATTTGGAGTCTCATGGCCGCCATCAAAAAAGAGCCGATGCCCTCACCGGTGGTGGACCCGCCGCGCTCTCCCTATGAGCACACCGTGGCCGCCTCCGGAATTATCGAAGCGGTCAATGAGAATGTCCGCATCGGTCCGCCCGTCGCCGGATTGATCACCAAAGTGTTCGTGGCCGTCGGCGATCACGTGAAGCACGGGGATCCGCTGATTCAGATCGACGACCGCGACTTGCAGGCCCAGCTCTTGACGCGCGAAGCCGCCATCCCACCGCTCCTGGCGCAGATCGAGGAACAGAACTATCGGATCGGTGACCTCGAAACCCAGCTCAAACGATTGCAGGCCGTGCATGACCGGCGTGCGGTCAGCGAAGACGATTTAAAACGCACCTGGTACGCCCTTGAAATGGCGAAGCGCGCACATCTCCGCCATCAGGCCAATCTGAAACAGGCGCAGGCTCAGCGGGATGAAACGAAACTGCTGCTCGATCGCCTGACGATCAAGGCTCCACGGTCCGGCGCGATCCTCCAAGTGAACGTCCGCCCCGGTGAGTACGCCATCCCCGGCTCGGCGGAGCCGCTGATGCTCTTGGGGGACACGCAGCAGCTCCAAGTGAGGGCCGACGTCGATGAAGTGAACGCTCCCCTGGTTGCACGGAACGCCACAGGGATCGCGTACTTGAAAGGGAGGACCGATTACCGAATTCCGCTCTCCTTCGTCCGCATCGAGCCCTATGTGGTGCCGAAGAAAGCGCTGACGGGCGAGAACACCGAACGGGTCGATACGCGCGTGCTGCAGATCATCTACCGGTTCGATCCCCCGGGATTCCCCGTGTATGCGGGGCAGCAAGTGGATGTCTTCATTCAGCGAGACGAGGCGAGGGACTCAACCCCATGACCGCTCGTCCAGCCGGATTGACATTGGCAGTCGGTTCCTGCACCTGGCTGCTCGCCGCTTGCGTGCAAGGGTCCGAATACCAGCGTCCTGAGATTCCTGTCCCTTCAGGCTGGAACCAGCTCACGAAGGACGAGGCCGCTCCCGGCCTTCCGGTTTCCACGACCCGGTTGCCGGAAGCGGATTGGTGGAATGCGTTCCAGAATGACGAGCTGACGAACCTCATCGAACAGGCGTTGCAACAGAACCACGACGTCCGACGCGCCGTGTCGCGTGTCATCGAAGGTCGGGCTGGGGTCATCTCGGCCGGAGCGAGCCTCTATCCCCAGGTCAACTTGCAGAGCAGCTACAGCCGAACGGAAATCTCGAGAAACACCCTGGCCGGCCTGGGCTTGGCATCTTTGAATCGGCCGGGGCCGCAAACGTTCGCCACGCCGGGGACCGGCTTCGACCTGTGGAATGCCGGCGCAGACCTTCGATGGGAGATCGACCTCTGGGGACGAATCCGGCGCGGCAGGGAGGCGGCCTCCGCGGAGGCGGATGGGATCGAGCAGGATGCGCGAGCCGTCGCTCTGACCCTGATCGGGGATGTCGGCCAGGCGTATTTCCGTGTGCGCGAACTCGATGAACAAATCGAGATCGCGGAGCGGAACCTGACGCTGCGGCGAGAGACGTTGGCCATCATCCGCACACGCGTGTCGGTCGGCTTGGCATCAGACCTGGATGTTAAACGGACCGAAGTGCTCGTGGCGGAGACTGCGGGGCAGATTCCCGACATCCGGCGTCTCCGAACGGTCGAGCTCCACCGCCTAGAGGTGCTCATCGGGGCGACACCCGGGACGCTGACCTTGACCCCCAAGCCCATCAGGTCCGTGGTCGTCCAGCCGGAAATCCCGGTCGGGTTACCCTCGCAATTGCTCGAGCGACGGCCGGACATTCTGCAGGCCGAGGCGACCTTGATCGCCGCCAACGCTCGCATCGGGCAGGCTCGCGCCTTCTTCTTCCCCGCCCTCTCGATCACGGGGCAGGGCGGCTTACAGACGGTGGAATTCTCCAACTGGTTCACCTCGAACAGCGCCAATTACAGCATTGGCCCCTCGGTGACCTTGCCGATTTTCTTGGGTGGCGCGAACGTGGCGCGTCTCGACGCGGCACAATCGAAGTACGAGCAACTGTTGGAAGGCTATCACCAGACGATCCTGCTGGCCTTCCGCGAGGTGGCCGATCTGTTGGTGTCGATCAAGGAACGCACCGAGCAACTGACTCGCCAGCGGGAGCAGGTCCAGGCCGCCAAGACGGCCGTGGACCTGGCTGAAGTCCGGTACCGGAAGGGACTCGTGAACTACCTGGATGTGCTGGATGCGCAGCGAACCGTCCTGGCCGCCGAAACGCAGCTCGTCCAGACCGAACGAGCCAGGCTGACGGACATGATCAGTCTCTTCAAAGCCCTCGGCGGCGGATGGACCAAAACGTAACTGCCGGTTTTAAGGTTTTCGTAGCCAACGGACCAGAACCGCGTTGTAATAGGGTCGATTCGACCCTATGAGCAACGCAACCAGCAATACACAGACAAGCGCGACCGTGCTCGTCGTCGATGACGACACCTCGGTCTTGGGCCTTTTCAGGGCCATCCTCGAGTCGCAAGGTTTTACTGTCCTCCAAGCCAGGGGGAGTTCTGAAGCGCTCAAAATCTGCGCCGAACACCGGGCCCGCATCGATCTCACTGTGAGCGATCTCTTCCTCCCGGTCCCTGAATTTCAAGTCGCCAAAACCACGAGCCCCTATCCGCGTGTGCGCGGGCATGAGCTGATTCAGCTCGCTCTGGAAATGAAGAAAGAAATCCGCGCCCTTGCCACCTCGGGGTGGAGTCCGGAAGTCCTTGCCGTCAACGGCATTCGAGCTGAGAATCTCCCGTTCCTGTCCAAACCCTTCGGCCCCAAGGAGTTGATTGACAAAGTTCGAGAGGTACTCGCCGCGCCACCCATGGTCCACAACGAAAAGAAGACCCCTCCCACGAATGCCGAGGGAGACATCGACTGGTTCGGATGAGGTCCCGCTGAAAACACGAAGGGGGCCGGCGGTTATCAGCCGCCGGCCCCCTTTCTTTTTCTTTGAACGCCTGTTCTATTTCCTTAGAACCGGTCGCGCCTCCCGCCGCGGCCACCGCTGTTGAAGCCGCCACGGCCTCCGCCGCCGGAGCGGGGTTCTTGTGGACGCGCCTCGTTCACTGTCAGCGTTCGGCCGCCGAACTCGGCGCCGTTTAAAGCCCCGATCGCTGTCTGCGCTTCCTGATCCGATGCCATTTCCACAAACCCAAATCCACGGGACTGGCCCGTGAACTTGTCCGTGATGATCCGCGCCGAGGCCACAGACCCGTGCTGCGCGAACAAATCACTCAACTGCTGCTCGGTCGCCGAATAGGGCAACCCACCGACATAAATCTTCGAACCCATGAGGGGTTCCTCCTTTGAATGATGATATTGTCTTGGTCACGAGGAAAGAGCGGGAGGACAGGGCCGAAGACGCATGGTGAAACGCTCAGGGCTCGCTTCCGATCCGATTCCCGGGCTAAGGCAACATCGAGTTATGGGCCTCGTTACCCTCTGCACTTCACCGCCAGACCCGATGCAATGAAGTGATTGCACAGTACCACACCCCCAGGCGTACTGCAAGCACCCGCACCGTTTCTCGGCTCACCCGAAGTCTCTACTCAAACCCTGCTTAGACCATTCCACGCAGCCCATCGATTTTTCCAGACCTTGAGCGTGTGCTTTTACTCGACTCAAGAAACATTTTGTCCAGAAGCGGGTGGAACACTAGCCCGCATTATTCACAAGGGTTCGTGACGAAACCGCTGAGACGCCAAGCGAG
>CAZZPI010000262.1:0-4379 GCA_964655865.1 uncultured Nitrospiraceae bacterium | reverse complement strand
CGCCCTGGCGGACGCGGGCGCCCGGAGCCGCGACGACCCGGTCGACGAATCCATCGACCTCGGCACGGACGATCGCTTCATCCGGAATCCAGACCACACCCTCGGCTCTCGTCCGGAACGGCACCGGGGCGAGGCAGAGCAACCCGAGGACGAGCGCCGTGGCGCATGAGCTGACAGCAATCGCCCGTCCACGAACACGCCTGATGCGTGGGCTCGTGAAGAGATAATGCATGCCCTTGCCCAGCGGCAGGATGAACCAGGTAAACGCCGTGAGAAGGGCGAAAATCATTCCCAGCAGGAAGAGCTGATCCGCCAGGAACAAGAGAATCGCCACGACGACGAGCACGCGGTAGATGAAGGAGCAGATCGAATACGCGACGAACCACGCTCGTTCGCCCGACGTCGCATGAGGTACCTGCGCGTCGTCTCGCCCGAACAGATACCGCTCGCAGAGGTACCCGAGATAGGCGTTTGCCCGCTGTCGGAGATTGGGAATCTCGATGAGATCGGCCAGAATGTAATAACCGTCGAATCGCAGCAACGGATTCGCGTTGAACAGGACGGTGGAAATTCCGGCGATGAGAATGGTGTTATAGGCAAGCGTCCGCACGGTGCCCGGTTCGACGCCGACCCACACGTAGAGAGCGATCGCGGCCAACACCAGCTCGACGGCCATTCCCGCCGCCCCGACCATCGCCCGCTGCCACTTGCTGGGAAGCGCGGAAGAGGCGGAGGCATCGACATACGGCACGGGCGACAGCACGAGCAGCATGATCCCCATCTCGTGGACCTCGCCGCCGAAGATCTTCACGGCGAACGCATGACCGAACTCGTGCATCGCCTTGATGATGGGGAAGAGGAGCCAGAGGAGGACGAGGTTCTGGGGGGCCGTGACCCGATCCATGATATCGGCGGTCAAATCCGACCAATGGGCGGCGCCGACCAACACCGCCGGCGCGACCACGAGAAGCCAGAGAAAAGCGCCTCCCCACCCGAAGAAGGGACGCAGCAGCGGCGCGAACGTCTGGAGCAGGCGCTCGGGATCGAACAGCGGAAACTGCCAGGCAAAGAAATTCATGAGCCGCCGCTGCCACTTGCGCTGTCGCTGGCGTTCGTGGCGATGGAGCAGCTCCGCGGTATCGGGAGGAATGTCGCATTGCAGCACATCGGCGGCATGCAGTTGGCTCAGCAACTGGACCACCTCCGGCTGCGTCGGCGCATCATCCCCCAGGCGGGCGGAAGCCACGTCCCAGAGTTCCTGGACCGTTCGTCGTCCGTCCATGAGACCGATGAAGGTATAGGCGGCGGGAGAGAAGCGATGGAAGCGTTCGTTGGAGCGATCTTGGAGAACGTACCAGGCCTGCCCGCGATAGTGATGGCGATGCAACTGCGCGTGACTGCGCAGGCGAGGAGTCAGCGACGCGACGCGGTACCACAAAGGGCTGAAGAGAGCTTCAGACATGGATCACAACGTGGCGAAGAGTGCAGTTCTCAGTCATCACTGCTCAATGTGGTGAAGCCCCATCTCTTTTGCGTCAACTTCCCCTCGCCTCCCCTCTCCCCCAAGGGGAGAGGGATGGGGTGAGGGGCGAATCAGTTTCAGTCTCTTCACCCGTCACGCATCACGCGTCACGAGTGCTACGGTAGCCACGACCAGACAGTCAGGCGGATCCAGTCCACGACGCGATGGGTCCAAATCCACACGTACAGCCGGCGGTCGATCGTAATCTTGCCCGCTCCCTCCATCCCTGGCCGCAGCCGTTCGTGCGGCTGATCCAGGCGCGCTTCGACGCGAAAAAAATTCCGGCTTTCCCGGGCGGTCGAGACGGGCGTGACTCTGTCGATATGAACCGGAAGCTCTTCCGAGGGAAACGCGGACAGGAGCAGCGACCCCGGTTGTCCCACTGCCACGTCGGCGATATCGCGCTCGTCGACCTCCAGGACCACGCGATAGTCCTCGAGCGGCGCCACCTCGAACAGCACCTTTCCCTTTTCCACGGGCGCACCCAGAGATTGGGTGAGATCCCCCGACACCACGATCCCGTCGAACGGAGACTGGACCCGGGTGTGCGCGAGTTGATCGTCCAAGAGCGCGATCTCCGACTGCACTTGATTGATCTGCGCCGTGAGGATTTCCACCTTCGCGGCTTCCCGCTCGGCCATCGCCTTGTGGTATTCCTTTTGGTACTCCTCCAACTTGCTGAGCGATTTCAACCGCTCCAGCCGCAGTTCCCGATCATCGAGCGTGCAGAGTACCTGATTCGCGCGGACCAGATCCCCCGCCCGCACCGGCGCTTCCTTTATATAGCCGTTGAAGGGCGCGGCGGCGGCACGTTGCACGATCGGCTCGAGCACGGTCTTGGCCGATACCCGATAGTCGCCGGTGGCAAGCAGACAAAAGGCCGCGACGCCGAGGACCGCCGCCGTCCCAAGCTTGAAGCCGACGTGCTGCGGCCCGACGAGAGCCTGTACATGCCGCACGATCGAATCGGCAATTTTGGTCAAGAGCCAACGATCCTCGCGCCGGTGGATCTCCAACACAGGGCCTGCCAGCGCGCCCACGGCACGACACACGTCGACGCTCGATGCATCGAAGGGTCGTTCGGCCGACCGTTCCAAAAGCACGGCGCCGATCGCGCGCCCGCAGGCTTCGAGCGGAATGGTGCACAGCGCGCCGGCCCCGTGTTGTTTCGCCAGCTCGCCGTGCGCGCGGATGACTGCAGCGGGCATCGCCTCTCCCAGCGGATAGACGATGGCTTCCCGTTGATCGACCGCTTCCTCCATCGCCTCGGCGATGCTCCGCACGAGATTAGCCTGTTGCTTGAACTCGGCGCTGTGCGACATGGCGGCGATCCGCATCCGCCCCCGTCGCAAAAAGCCGAGACTCACCCGGTCGCATTGGAGCGTGGTCGCCAACGCCGTCGCGAACGCCACGGCCGCCCCGTAAAAGCGTTCATGGCCGACCAAAGACGCCACCAGATCGAGCGCCGTTTTCAAGCGGTCGCGCGTGGCCGCCTCCCCCGCCAGCGCCTCCCGCGTGAAGAGCAATTCCAGCCAGACAGCGCCCCAGTGCAACTGGCGCATCGTGGCTTTGAGACGCGGCTCCGGTCGCGGCCCGACTTCCAACACCACGGCGCCGTGCAGGGCGCCTCTCGCTTCGATGGGATAGCCGATCTCCCAGCGGTCTGACCCGGAAGCGGCGACACCTTCCGTCTCGCTGCGGACGAGCAGACCACGCCGTTCACTCAGCGTGCGTTCGGCGGTCTTCGTAAGATGTTTGGGATGACGTCGAGAATGAGGCCAGGCCGCCAGGGGTCGAAAAGGGCCGCGATCGGCTGGACCGACGAGAACCAAGCCGGCCTCCACCCCGCCTAGGGTCCGGCATTGCAGAGCGAGCCAACTCCGGCAAAAGGACTCTACGGTGGCGGCGCCGGCGAACTCGGTCCAGAGCTCGCTTTCACGGTCCACCTCGGCTGCCGCCACCTCGGCGGCTAGGGTGGTCGTCTGCTGGCGAGTCTGTTCCTGCCCGATTTCCGTTTGACTGTCCATTAATCAACCGATCACGAATTCCGCAGAGGACACACAGGACCCGTGCGACCCGCGATGGACTTACGATGTGGACCGCGTTTCGGCCCTAGCAGTCCCCACGTCCATCACACCGAACCGTGACTCGTACTGCTGGATGACGTTCTGCAACAACAAGGAAAGCCGCTTGGCGGCAAACGGACTGAGAATGATCCGGTTGGTCAACTTGACCTTCACCAGGCCACCTCGTCGCTCCCAATCTTCGTTGATGCCGAAGACCAGCACCACTTCCTCCCGTGAGCTGGACACATTGCACACGTTCGCATAACAGTTCGTCACTCCGGTGTCGTCAAACTGCACTTGAACCGCAGTCGTACCGGGGGAAGTATCCTCAGATTTCGCATCCTTACCGGTTCTCACTGTCATCTCAACCTCCTTTCAGCGATGAAGTCTTGGCACGCGGTGCCATTGGCAAGAGGGTTCACATCAGATTGTGTGGAGCCCCACGGCTTTACAGCCGTGGTCCCTTTTGTGTCTTCGGCGGAACCCGCCGAAGCATGTCCTCCTTCGCCTAGGCTTCGGAGGACACCCGCTGCGCATTCCTCCACAGCTTGACAGCCGTGGCTTCCTGCGTAGGCGGGTGAAACGTTCATGCCTCTGATGAATAGGACAGAACTCATAGCACTTCCATCGACCGAACGTCCACACGAATACAGCCGCCGTTGACGGTCGCAAGGCCGTTCTCTCGTCAAGACCCCTTCATTTATCTGGCAGGCTGCGGAAAAACTCATTTTGACACCTGTAGCCGTCGCAGATATCGAGGGTTGAGACGACGCTGAACAGCCATGCAGGAT
>CAZZPI010000261.1:0-4386 GCA_964655865.1 uncultured Nitrospiraceae bacterium | reverse complement strand
AAACTTCTGATCACCCCATAGGAAGCGAGGCTTGAAGGGCGGCGGAATTTCCTGCCATTTCACCGGGAACTGCATCGCCAACGCGTCGTTATAGACGCTGTAGTTATTCTGCTTGGCTGCAATCGAGCCGGCTTCTCCAGTCTTCGGCGGCTGCTCGACAACCCCGAATTGCTCGACGTTCACTTGCGTGGGAGCCCAGGGAAGCTTCTCCGTCGCCACGCTTTTGGTCCGGTCATCCCATTGGATCAAGTACACGATATGCTTGTCGTTATAGAGTGACTTCACCCAAATGTCGTCGATGCGGTTCACGAAGTTCCGCGGCTTATGGGTGATCTGACCGCCCATCGCGACGTACCGGCGCGGCTGCTTCGTCCACATCTCGTTCTCTGGATCATCCGAAATCTCTCCCTCCACAAAGCCAGAAGGAATCACGAAATTGATCTTCGGCTTGTCGGTCAGGGGATCGATCGCGAGGGGATTCCCATTCTGATCTCGTTCGCAAAGCGACTGGACGAAATTCGCAATGTGCCACCGTTCCTCGATCGTGGTGCTGTCGGCGAAGGACGGCATCGGAGTCCCGTTGATCCCCGTCGAGAACGTTCTGAAAATATTCCTGACGTTGTACGCATCCTGCCTGCTTCCCCTGAAATTCCAGCACTTATGCCAATCTGCCGGCTGGATGGCGAATCCCCAGTCATCTTTCAGGTTGAACGCGTTCCCATCACCCCGGCCGGTGATGCCGTGACATTCGATGCACTTCTTTTCGACAACCAGTTCGGAGCCCCGCTTGATGCTTTCCTCGTTCGGCGGGGCCGGTTTGATGTCACTCAACTGCAGGACCGTCACGGTCTCGCTTTCCTTGTCGGTGAACTTCCGATCCTTCACGAGCTGCGTGGTCACGAAGGCCAGGACCTGAATTCGCTGCTCCTCGGTGAGGATCCCCTCCCAGGGAGGCATCGCGGAGCCGGGCAGGCCATGTGTCACCGTATCGAGCAGGTCATTCCTTCCTGAATCAGGCACCTTCTCGTTGTAGTCGAACAACGGCAACTCGCCGCTGGCCGTGTGCCGAACCTTGAACGTTCCCTGATTAAAGTTGCGTGGACGCGGCCACAAGCGGTCCGCTCCGGGGCCGTCACCGGCTCCGTCGACTCCGTGACACCACACACATTTCGTAAAGTACACTCGCTTGCCCGCTTCGATCATTTCTGCGGGAGGGGCTGGAGCTAACTCACCCTTTTTGAAGCCCTCCGGTAGAGCCTCTTGCGCATAGGTCCAAACCCCGGCACTCCCTGAGACCATGAAGATCCCAAAAGCGGTCGCCAAGATCAGACTCTGCTTGCCATTCCACCTGACCATGCTCATTGTGAACCTCATCTCATCGATGTCGAGTTAATGCTCAAGACTTCTGTTAGTCCCAAGTTCGGGGGTAGTATCCGGTGTGCCAATACTCGAACAGGACAACCTTCCAGATCTCATCAACTGTCAAGTGCTGTTCCCAAGGTGGCATCACGGATGCCCAAGGGAAGCTTTCGTTCGGTAACCCAATGCCGCCTTTCGATACACGCCAGAAGATGAATGTTTCTTGAAGCTGGGCGATGGTGCCGGGGTCGGTGAAGTTCGCCGGGATCGGATTGAACGCGAAGGCATGGAGCCCCCGACCATTCAAGTTGTCGCCGTGACAGAAGTGGCAGTTCTGGAAAAAGATTTCTCCACCTTCACGTACATACTTCAGATACCCTTGCGCGTTTTCATCCCAGGGGTTGGCGTTCGGCTTCATCAACCGGCCCATCCCCTGTTCGACGATCAAGCCGTTCGAGTATTCCTGATCGTATTTCCCTTCCGGATTGACCCGATAGGGATTCTGCGAGGTCTGCAGCACATAGGTCTTACCATGCACTTTCGTGCTGGCCGGCGGAGCCGGATGGACGGTGCGCAATTCGATGGGTTCCTCTGAAGTGGGCTTCAGCGCATTGTACGAGAACCCACCTATGATAATCGGGAGGAGAATGAGGTACGCGTACCTCAAGAGCTTGTTCATCCCGGACTGCGCGTCCAAGACGTTCAAGATCGGCTGTTTGAATTTCTTCCAATCCTCCTCGTTTCCGCTCATCCACATGAAGACCGCGACGAGCGATACCGTACCGTACATCGCTCGGACGCTGAACGGAATGGGCGGATAGACTCTATATTTCAAGTACAGGAGGACAAAAGCCCAGAAGAGGATGCCCTGCCAGAACCTCGGAATCGCTATGCCCATCGTGCCGAGCATATAACTGAGACCCGTAAAGCCCGCGACAAAGGCGGCCAGCTCGAAGAGCATCTGCATCGGCATGTAGCCTTCGACCAACCGCACTGTGTACGAGGGGATGATTCCTATAATCATCCCAACGAGGAGGAGCAGACCGATCACTCCGATCAGCGCTCCGACTGCCATTAGTGCTTTCATCGGTTAACTCCCTTTGGTCTGCAATAGGATAGACAGCCAAGATCACGAAATCTTAGGTGGCGGTGCTCCCGCTTTTACCTGCGACAAATAATCGACGATCTTCTTCAAAGCACCCGCGCTCAGCCTCTGCCCGAACACCTTCGGCATCAGGTTGTCAGGGAACCCCTTCACGACATAGGTACTTGGAGACACTACCGACTCCATGATGTACTCAGGAGTGCTATGCGCATTCCCCTTGTATGCGGGGTCCTTGATTCGGAGCGGCGCATTCGTCCCTTCTTCAAGCTTGGGACCTTGGGTGCCGACTGCACCGGGAATCCCCGGAATGGTATGGCACACCACGCACTGTGCCTTCGCAAAGATTTGATCCACCGGCTCAGATCCGTCCGCCAACAATGCGCCGGCTCCAGCGCCTGCCGGTTTTTCTTCTTGCGGCTTCGGACGGTCCGCTTCAGGAATGAACTTCTCGTAGGACTTGACGATCTCCTCATACGAGGGCGGCTCTTTCCCTTCGCGCACATAGAACCAGGTATCCACAGCCGCCAACTCCGGCAATGTGAGAGAAATGGGTGGCTTGTGGATTTTCGGCATCGGACTTTGTTTGTCGTTCGTCCCTTTCACCCCATAACCGGACACCACGAAGCAGCTCGGGCAGGCATGTGACTCGGCGATATACTCTTGACCGGTCGTCGCAGTGCCACAGCCCGGGCACGACTCCTTGTCTTCAAACTCGCGCTTCTGCGGCTCACCCTTGTGGTACTTCGGATCCTCGAGACGCTCCTTACCGGCGCGCTCAGGCAAACCGATGAGGTTCGGCGCCCGTTCACCCAGCATGCCCTGGTGGAACGCATGGCAGAGAGGACACTGTCCTTTGCCGATCGCACCTTGCACCTTGTTTTGTCCGATCCCGCCGAAAATAATCTTCTCCCCTTCGTCAGCAAGTTGCTGAGGAGTCATCGAGCTGAAATCAAGCTTCTCTTCCTTAGGCGGGAACCCTCCCTCTACCTGAGGCAACCAATTCCCATAACCAGACAAGGCCGCAGCCACGAAAAACATGAACCCGCCGATCTTCAGGAGTGCGCTGACCTTCGCGAAATACAGTCCCATCATGAAGGCCAGAGCGGTAATCATCACGAGAGAAACCGGCAACAGCCGCGACTCGCCAAAAAAGTTGATCTTGTAGTTGGCGATCGCGATAAAGAGCATGAGGGCCGCAAGGATCCCGATAAAGGCCTTGAAGACGGCCCGCTTCTTGACCCCTGGATCCGAGATGGACATCTGAAAATACACGAGTAAGCCGACCAACAGCGCTAATGCCGGCCAGCCTATAGCGAGCGCTTCCTGCAACAGTTCAACCACGGTCTTAACCTCCTAAGGAGATGAGGATGGGGTGCGTCGTGCATGAAACACCCCATCCCCAGTAAGCTTGAATGAGAGCTTAGTGGCCGCCGACCGGCTGTGGCGCAGCACCCGGTACCGGCGCCTTGGCTTCGACTGGAACCTTCTTGATACCGAGCGTCCCCAGCCAGAAGACGAAGAGGATGCTGATCCAGAAGAACAACACGTTAAAGGAAATCATGTTGGCGGCAAACCCTACCGTGTGCGTGTAAGCCCAGGGCGAGTTGTCGCGCATAATTTCATTCACGTGCCAGAAGAGCCGCACGGAAGATCGAATATACCCCATCAACCCCATCATCCATGTAAAGGCCGTCGCCAACATGATGAGGGCATACTGAGACCGGACGGAAATCTTACCCCACTCAATCGGCCCCAATTGCCTCGCGCCCTTCATCATGAACCCGTTCAACGCCGTCATGAAGAAGAGACAGGAGAGGGTTGAGGCCACCTGCGGGACGGATAATCCGACTCGCACGTTTGCCGGGATGTAGTATCCGTAGATGGCCAGCCAGATGATGTTGAAGTACGCCCAGAAGAAGAAG
>CAZZPI010000260.1:0-4401 GCA_964655865.1 uncultured Nitrospiraceae bacterium | reverse complement strand
AGTCAGCGTCTCGGGAGCGTAACTTTCCCACTGACAAGAGCCTCTATGTGGGCATCCGTTGCGCCCAAGACGCCTTCTAAGGCGGCCTGCTGCATCACAGTCGAAAGCAACAACCGTCTGGACTGAGGCCTTCCAACGACGAAACGGGAGAACGGCGCATGATGCCTCGATCCATCACGCAGAGTCACATTGATATCGCGGATACGCTGGTCAGGCTGTACGTCTTTCTGGCGCAAAGCATGGACCGCTGTCAGAGCGAAGCCGCGCGCATCAGCTATCCAGAGTCCGAATTGCGGTCGCATCTCGCCTCGACTCTTCAACAACGGAGATTCTTTCCCGAGAGGGCTAAACCGGTGTCGGAAAGGCGAACGATCAGGATGCCACTTTCAATGCTTTCGGCCCAGCCCATGGTTTGATTTTTGAGAGCTTCGACCCTAGCGCTCGTTCTGCAACTTCCGTGTCATAAGCTGCTTGAGCCCGTGACCAGTAGCCGTTTGAAAGCCCAAAAAATCGGCAGAGGCGCAAGTCAGTGTCGGCAGTAATGGCGCGTTTCCCCGCCACGATATCGCCGATCCGCTGTGCCGGCACACCGATTTCTTTCGCCAATCGATACTGACTGATCTCCATCGGCTTGAGAAACTCCTCCAGCAAGAGCTCGCCAGGCGTGACAGGTTTGAGTTTTCGCATTGTTCTCCTCACTCAAAGATAGTCCACGATCTCGACGTCTTCAGCCCCTGTGTCCGTCCAACGGAAGCAAAGACGGAACTGATCGTTAATGCGGATGCTATGTTGGCCCGCGCGATCCCCTTTCAAGGCTTCCAGCCGATTCCCAGGTGGAACCCGCAGATCGTTGAGCTGGCCCGCGATTTCTAATTCTCGCAGCTTGCGTCGCGCAACGGTCGCGATGCTCGCGAATCGCTTGACTTGCGATCCTTTTGAAAGCGCCTCCGTGTCGGCACACTTGAATGTCTTGATCACGCATGCCCATAGTAACGCGCCTCGTGATTATCGGTCAAGCACGGCATTCGTTGTCTGGAAGGTGAAGATTTGAGGGGCTCCCCCCTTTACTTGCCAGTCGCTGCCAGACAGGCAACGAAGGGACCTGCATGAATCGGGAAGGTGTCGCCCGCGCGAGCACCTACTTTCGCTTGCCTTGCAGGGCCTTCGCAGAATGGACAGGAAATGGACAGAGCTCGTTGACGGAGCAGGCTGGGCAGTCCGGCTTGCGCGCTAGGCATACAGCCCGACCGTGAGCCTGGAGCAAGTGGCAAAACTGAACCTTGAGTGGATCCGGCACGATGGGATTCAGATCGAACTCGATCTTGTCGGGATTGGTCTGTTTCGTCAGACCGAGCCGCTGCGCCAGCCGCCCGACGTGCGTATCCACGCCGATCGCCGGTTCACCGAACGCGTTCCCTAGCACGATGTTCGCGGTTTTCCTCCCCACCCCTGGCAGGGTCACCAGGTCCTGAAGCCGGTTCGGCACAGAGCCGTGGAATCGCTCCACAAGCGCGGCGCAGCATTCCTGGATGGCCTTGGCCTTGTTCCGGTAGAACCCGGTGCTCCGGATCTCCGTCTCAAGCGTCGCGCGCGGAATCCGGGCCCAGTCCTCGGCGCGCCGGTATTTTGGAAACAGGGTCGCCGTCACCTGATTGACCCGTTCATCGGTGCACTGCGCCGCAAGGATCAACGCGATCAACAACTCCAGCGGCGTCGTGAAGTTCAGCGCCAGTTTAGTGTCGGGGTAGGTCCGGTCAAGCACGCGGACGATCTTCCGAACCCGGAGCGTTCGCTCCTTTGGCGTCTCCTTCGCCACTCCCTTTGGTGTGACCTGCGTCATGGCTTTACCTCGTCCATAGGCAAGAACGCCATGATTTGCGCATCACGACTTCATTCGTTTCAGCAATGGTTTCAGCTCCCGCAAGGATCGCGTATTCAGCACGTCATTTTTCTCCAGCCAGCCGCGACGCGCCTGGCCGACACCGGGCAGACCGGTCAGGTCTTCGTTCGCCGCGACCATTGCGCTCACTTCCTGGCTCAGATCGCCGAGCGAGCGGGCGGCGTTGCGGTACGCTCGGACGCGAAAGACATTCGCGCCCTGGATTTCCAACAGATCCGCGATCTCATCGAAGACCGAGGCGATGTCCGCGTTATGGATGGGCATGGTTATGGGACTTCCAGCACGATCTTTCCCACGTTCTCGTTCGCTTCCATGCGGCGATGGGCATCGGCCACGGCGTCCCATGGGAAGACGGAATCGATGACGGGCCGGATCACACCCGCCGCCAGCAACGGCAGCCAGCGCATCCGGAACCGCCGGACGATCTCCGCCTTCTCTTCCGGCGCGCGGCTCCGCATGACCAAGCCGGTGA
The DNA here is from genome assembly GCA_964655865.1 of uncultured Nitrospiraceae bacterium. Taxonomy (GTDB): domain Bacteria; phylum Nitrospirota; class Nitrospiria; order Nitrospirales; family Nitrospiraceae; genus JBBIJI01. The sequence goes on along the minus strand of CAZZPI010000260.1, from coordinate 2,029 downwards.
TGCTCACGCGGCGGCTCATCAGCGTCCAGAGATCGGCCGAAACGGTGCCGCCGCCGAGGAGGCCATAGACGACCAGCCGCCCACCTTCCCGGAGACATCGGAGATTGCGCTCCCAATAGGCGGCACCCACCGGATCGGCGATCAGATCCACCCCCTGTTTTTGGGTGACATCCTCGACCCAGGCCGCAAAGTCCCTTTCCTTATATAGACACCCCGCTTCCGCGTCCAGCTCGAGCGCGGTCTTGATCTTCCGTTCTGTGCCGGCCGTGGCCAGCACTCTCGCCCCTGCCTGCCTGGCCATCTGTACCGCGGCAGTCCCGATGCCGCTCCCTGCCGCATGAATAAGCACAGCCTCGCCGGCTCGAAGCGCGCCCGCCGTGAACAACACCTCCTGGGCCGTAAGGAAGGCCTCCGGCACCGCTGCCGCTTCCGTGAAGCTCCAGTGTGACGGGATCGGTAGCGCCAGCCGATGATCCACCACCGCCTTTTCGGCATAACCCCCGCCTGCCACGAGCGCGAACACGCGATCGCGTGGCGCCACCCCTTCAACGCCGGGGCCGAGGGCTTCGACTTTGCCGGCCAGCTCCAATCCGAGGATCTCGGACTCGCCGGGCGGCGGGGGATAGCGCCCGCGTCGTTGCAACAGGTCGGCACGATTGACCGCGGTCGCCCGGACACGGATCAGAATCTGTCCCGGCCCTGGTTTCAGATCGGGAACCTCCACGATCCTAAGGACCTCAGGCCCGCCGGGCTTGTCGAAGAGGACGGCTTTCATCCCGCGACTCGTTCGCCCATACTATTCATGACGGCTCCTTGCACATGAGCGCATAGCTGATAGCGAACAGCCTCGGTAGTCTTTCGGTGTCCACTACTCGCTGTCTGCTATTCGGTCCAGCAGAAGCGTTCATGAAGAATAGAGCTTGGAACAACCCCAGCATCATCCCATCAGGTCTCCCTCGATACAACTCTGAATGGCGATCTGACCTGAAGCTATCCTTGTCTTCTAATCTGTGGCGTTTTGCTGTTGGTCTCCGAATTAGATGTGGCAGGCTTCCCCTAGCCGCTTCTTGAACCACCACCGTCGACCAGAGCGAGCGACGGTTCAGCAACTGATAGTCCGGCGAGTGCTGCCATAGATTCTAGCCCTGATCCGAAAATAATTTCTGTTGCTGAGGCGGCCGTCCCTGCATCAATCCTGCTTCCTCTCCCTCCAACTGAGGGAGAGGACAAAGGTGAGGGTGGGGCCGCGAGGACTTGCCCCTCACCCTCCCCTCTCCCCAGATGGGGCGAGGGGAATACGGGGTTGTAGGACCCGGTTTTTTTCGGATCAGGGCTAATAGCGAAGAGCGACCGGCCACTCTCTTCGCTTTTAAAGCTGCCGATGAAGAGCAGGAAGGCCCCGTGGAGATATTCCCTCACCCCGACCCTCTCCCACAAGAGGCGAGGGAGGGATAGTGTGAATCCAGCGCAGTTCCGTTCAAGCGCAGCTTCCAACGGAACGAGCACCACCTTCCCCTCCGCTTGCTGTGGGCGGGATCACAAAGCCTCCACGTGAAAGCCAGGTCCTCTCCTTTTTCTAACTGAAAGGGGGGCCTCGTCGCGCTCCCACTGCGCGCGTCCAACGAGCACCTGGTTTTCCACCAGCGTTATTCGATCATCAGAGGTGCGGGTTGCGCGAGCACAGGAGAGTGACGAGGCCGTCGCCACCTTTATCTGCACAAAACGCCGCCCAGGAGTGAGCTTCAGTCACTCCCACTTCTGTCTCGCTCACTGAGGTACTGGCGGATCGGAAAGACACGCGGCTCTGTCAGCATGCTCTCGAGGCTTCAGATCAAGCCCACACCAGCGGCACAAGTGAGACCGGTGCCGCTATTTCACCGTGATCGTTCCCACTTCTCCCTCCACGTCCATGGTGGTCCCGGTGCCGAGCGCCGCACCCCGGGCGGCATTCATGATCCGCTCCCAGATCCCGTCGAGCACCCGCATGTCGCTGTGGCGGGCGTAGTAGTACGCCTCGGCGAAGTCGGGC
>CAZZPI010000259.1:528-4411 GCA_964655865.1 uncultured Nitrospiraceae bacterium | reverse complement strand
CTCACAAGATGGTCAATAAGGTGGTCCAGCGCGGCCGCAGCGAACGAGAGGCCGAGGAGTTACACACCGCACTTCGCGCGACCCGTTCGCCCTTCGCATGGATCTTGGCGAACAGATAAAGCCTTCGATGCTTCCGACTTCCTATAGGCTTCATCCCGTAAGTTGAGGGCTTGAGCGGTGCGATCACCCGTTGCAATGCGAGACCAACGGGTCCCTGGCTGGACGGTTTTTTCAATAGCCTGCCCTACCGGCAGGTTTTCCCGTCGAAGAACTTGCAGGCCATATCGCCGACCGGCACCTTCCACGTCTTCAGGAGCGGCGGTTGCCCCGGTCTGACTTCAACCACGAAATCAGCCAAGGTACCGACCGGCAGTTTGTCGACGTGGGGTTTGGCGGCATCGCTGATTTCAATTCCAAAGACGGCGCCGCCGCTGTCGGCGATGAAGATAAGGTTCTTCTCCTTGTCTACGAAGATGACGGGGGCGTAGTAGCCTTTCTCTTCCGCCAGCCCTAGCCCCAGCGCGAGGACGCCGACATAGCACCCGATGAGCGTGAGCAGCACGACCTGCTTCATGGAAGAACTCCTGCGTCAGTGTGCCCTGAATTATGCCACCGCGTGCAACTGAAAGAAAGAGTGAGGGTGGCGCCGGGCGGCTGGATCACACCGTGACGACTTCAGCGGCACTGACGACGCCGTTCTTGATCCAGTAGGTCCGAACATCAGGCTGCGCCGGATGCATGAGAGAGATCAGTAGATAGGCGGGGACCGGGAGGTTGATTTTTGGCCAGTACTGTTCGTAGTCCGTGGCAATTTTGATGTCGGTGACCGACGGGCGGGCCGGGTCGTGGGGATGGGAGTGATAGACCACTTGGAGCTGCAGTCCGCTCTTACGCATGTCCTTCTGCGCGAGCGCGAGGTCGTGGGCGTCCATGACGAACGCGATCTCGGCCCGCTCCTGAGGCGACAGCCGATCGAGATGCGCCGCCTTGGCGCTGTCGAAGCTTGCCAGTGTGGAGGCACCCTCCAGGGCAACGACGTTCTTGATCCGATACACGCGCGACACCACCCCGTTATTGCCGGCCAAGAGTCCGCAACACTCATACGGCGCGAGTTCGCGCGCGTGCGCCACGATGTCGTCGAGAATCGGCTGTGGGATCTTGAGGTCAGGCACGCTTAGAAGAGTAACGACGTTTAGTATTTCGTTAAGGGAGAGGGATCGATAAGAGACCCTCGCGCTAGATCGAACAGGAGACGGTGTAGTCGCCTTTGAGGTCTCGAATGGTCGGAGAAGGACCGCAGAGTCGGCAGGCGGGATCCTTCGGTCGCGACACTTTGCGGAACTTCATCTCCAAGGCGTCGTAGATCAACAGGCGGTCCGCGATCGTGTCGCCGATTCCGAGAATTTCCTTGATGGCTTCCGACGCCTGAAGCACACCCATGGTGCCGGCCAAGACGCCGAGCACGCCGGCCTCTTGGCAATTGGGGACCAGGCCGGCCGGCGGCGGTTCGGGATAGAGACAACGATAGCATGGATAACCGGCGTGAGGCTTGATGGCGGTCAGTTGTCCTTCGAAGCGAAACATGCTGGCCGAGATCAACGTCTTCTTCGCGAAGAAGCAGGCGTCGTTCACCAGAAAGCGCGTCGCGAAGTTGTCGGAACCATCCAGCACGATGTCATAGTCGGCCAGGAGCCCCATGATGTTGTCCGCAGCGACGGTCATTTGATAAGTCTTGACCGTGATCTCGGGATTCAGGGCGGCCAAGGTCTTGCGGCCGGATTCAACCTTCGGTGTGCCGACGGTGGGCGTCGAATGCAGGATCTGACGCTGAAGGTTCGAGAGGTCTACCACGTCGCCGTCGACCAATCCGATCGTGCCCACGCCGGCGGCGGCCAAGTAGAGCGCGGCCGGAGAGCCAAGCCCACCCGCGCCGATCAACAAGACCTTCGCGTGTGAGAGCTTCTTCTGGCCTTTGCCGCCCACATCGCTCAGGATGATGTGACGACTGTAGCGTTGGATTTGCGATTCGGTGAAATCCATCTTGCTAAACCGTGATGCGTGATCCGTCATGCGTTATGCGAAGGGCTCGGGTTCCCACAACCCATCACGCGTCACGCATTACGCCTCACGTCTTCCTATTCGACCACATTCAACTCGATCGGATCCACGATACAACCTTTATCCCGAAGGCCTTGGAGCGCCCGCTCGATCTCGGCCGTTTCGCCCGTCAGTTCCACGTCCATCCAGCCGGTGGTCTCGCGCACGTCCGCGCGCCTCACGTTCGTCACGACTTTATATTCGTGGCCGATCTGGTAAATGATGGGTTCGGTGATCTTGTTCTCAGGGAATCTGATGTGAAACCGCAGGTGCGACATGGTCAGCCTCCCGCGATCGCCGGCACGATCGACACTTCGTCGCCGTCTTTGAGCAACGTATCTTTCCCTTTGAGGAAGCGGATGTCTTCCTCGTTGACGTAAATGTTCACAAAGCGACGCAGCTCGCCCTTCTCGTCGCAAAGCCGATTTTTCAGGCCCGGATGGGCCGTATCCAGGCTGACGATCATATCGGCGATGCTGGTCGCCTTAGCTTCCACTTCACCTTGGCCTTTCGTCAGCGGTCTCAGCGGAGTCGGAATGCGGACTCTAATCATGCGTCACCACCACCGTTTTTGCCCAGCTTGAACGTCTTTTCGAAGCTGATCAAGCTTGGCTGGATCCGCACCGGTCGGCCGACCGAATCGACCACAGCCTCCTGGGTCTTCAAGCCATTCCCGGTGATGTAGGCGACCGTGACGTCGCATTTCTTGATGATCCCCTGCTTCACCAGCTTCTTGAGCACGCCGATCGTCACCCCGCCGGCCGTTTCGGCGAAGATGCCCTCGGTCTGCGCCAAGAGCTTGATGCTCTCGACCACCTCTTCATCCGACACCATATCCATCGCGCCCTTGCTCTCCGCGGTGGCCTTCAGCGCGTAGTAGCCGTCGGCCGGATTGCCGATGGCAAGCGACTTGGCGATGGTCTTCGGTTTGACCGGTTTGAAGAAATCTCGTCCGGCCTTATACGCGGTTGCGATCGGCGAGCAGCCTTCCGCTTGCGCTCCGTTGATTTTGGTCCGCACCGCGTCCGTCAGCCCCAAGGCATGCAGTTCGTTGAGTCCCTTCCAAATCTTGGTGAGCAACGAGCCGGAGGCCATCGGAACGACCACTTGATCGGGCGTACGCCAACCGAGTTGCTCGACCGTTTCGAACGCCAGCGTCTTCGATCCTTCCGCATAGTAGGGGCGGATATTGATATTCACGAAAGCCCATCCATGTTCGGCGGCAATTTCGCTGCATAGCCGGTTCACGTCGTCGTAGTTGCCTTCGACTTCGACGACGTTCGGCTTATAGATCAGATTGCCCAGGACCTTGGCGGCTTCGAGATCGCCGGGGATAAAGACGTAACACTGCATCCCGGAGGCCGCGGCGTGGGCCGCGACCGAATTCGCAAGATTGCCGGTCGAGGCACAGGCGACCGTTTCATACCCCAATTCCCTGGCCCGCGTCAGGGCCACCGCAACCACGCGATCTTTGAAGGACAAGGTGGGGTGGTTCACCGTGTCGTTCTTGATGTACAGCTCATCCAGACCCAGGTACGCTCCGAGGTTCCTCGCACGCACCATCGGGGTGAGTCCGGCATGGGGTCCCACCAGCGAATGACCTTCCACCGGCAGCAGATCGATATACCGCCACATGCTGTGCGGGCCGTCTGCGATTTTCTTTCGGGAAATGGTCCGTTTGATCTCCTCGTAGTTGTATTTCACTTCGAGGGGACCGAAACACATTTCACAAACGTGGATCGCTTGCGTGGGATACTCCTTCCCGCACTCCCGACACACCAGGGCT
>CAZZPI010000259.1:0-518 GCA_964655865.1 uncultured Nitrospiraceae bacterium | reverse complement strand
AGTTCACGGCTCTCGGCGTGAGACTTTGCCGGCTGCTGAAGCCTGACCGGCGACGGCTGCTACGTTCAATTCACACACCTCCGGCTCTTCGTCGAACAGTTGAGTGATCGTCGGATGCGTCCCGCAGAGGGGACAGTCGGGATTCCGGCGCACCCTGATCTCCCTGAACTGCGTCCGGCGCGCGTCGAAGTCCAACAGGCGGTCCGTGAGCGGCTTTCCGATGCCCAGGATGAGTTTCAGCGCCTCGGTCGCCTGAATCGTCCCGATGATGCCGGCAAGCACCCCGATGACACCAGCTTCCTGACACGAGGCAACCAGCCCGGGCGGCGGCGGCGCCTTGAAGACGCAACGATAGCAAGCGGATTTCTTCGGGATGATCGTCGTAACCCGGCCGTCGAAACGCAGAATCGCGCCGTGCACGAGCGGTTTCTCCGCGAAAAAGCATGCAACATTGATCAAGAACTTCGACGGGAATTAATCCACGCCGTCGAAGACGACGTCGTACTCGCCTATAATAT
>CAZZPI010000258.1:0-4413 GCA_964655865.1 uncultured Nitrospiraceae bacterium | reverse complement strand
GAACGGTTGGCCGAATCCCCTACCTCTCGAGATGACACCGATCTGATCCTGATCGCGGACTACGCCTTCTTGAAAGATGGAATGGAGGAAGAACGAAGACTCGTCAAAGAGGGAGGGCAGGAGAAAGTTGCCAAAGAAGAAGTCGCGCGGGAGGGCGTCGGGAAATTGCTGGAAAGGGTTGGGAGCAAGTTTCGAAAAGTGACGGTGTTGTTCGAGAAATCGCCTGAAGATAATGGATCGCTGGATCAACACATACAATCGTTGCAGCGCGCGGACCAGAGCGGAGACGGACCTGTTGCGCGCGTATTGCATTGCCACGCTGAAGTGATCCCCGAGGTGTACGCTCGTCTCCTCTGGTGTGCTGCCGGGATGGCACCCTGAGTAAGCAGCAAACCGCAAGTAGCGAATAGCTACATCTTTCACGCCGGCCATTCATTCGGGCATAATGCCGTTGCCGTTATGATGGCGGTCGTCGTCTGGATTCATCTTCTTGGGGCAGTCAGTTGGATTGGGGGGATGGTATTCCTCTCTCTCGTGCTGGCCCCGATCTTTCGGCGCGAGGGGTTCGGCTTGGAACGAGGCGAATTGTTTCGCACCGTCGCGCGACGGTTTCGCCTCGTGGTGTGGGGAGCGGTCGCCGTTCTCCTCACGAGCGGCCCCGTGCTGCTGCATCTCAGAGGACTCTCAATTGTTAAGCCGGCAGAGTGGCCGCGAGTTCTCACCGTGAAACTAGGCCTCGTGGCTATCCTTATCGCTTTGACTGCAATGCACGATCTCGTGGTGGGTCCGCGTGTGGCGGACCTTCGCACGCGGTCTCATTCTTCCCATCAGATCCTCTTCGCCATTTCGGCCTGGCTGCCGAGGCTGTCACTCGTCTTGGCGCTGGTCGTCCTATGGACCGCGGTCATGCTTGCCAGATCTTAGGCCGGAGCTTTCTGGAATCATTCCCCAGCCTGTAGCCTTCCGCCACAGAATGCCGGTGCCCTGCTGGCGCGGGATTCCACTCGACCGTCCCCTTCGCGGCCAGAGCGGAACCGGCAAAGGTCCTGTTTTTCTTAGGGCCTTCTCATAATCGGTAGTACGGCCCTCCGACGAGCCTGCACTTGCACGAGACCTGCAACGCCTGCAGAATGGTACGCATGTGGCTGGGCCGCACACGAGGACGAGGGGCGGTTGTTGGGATTCGACGGTAGTCGGCATTGTCGGCAGTTAGAATGATCGAGGGATTCCCATGAATAGAAAAATCTCCTTTTCCATCTGGTACGTGATTCTCGCCGTGTGGGCGGTGATTCTCGTACATGACTTCATTCATGCGCTGCAGAAGGTCGAAGAGCTTCCTTATAGCGAGTTCAAGACTTTGGTTGCCGGTGGCAAGGTGGCGGAAGTGGCTGTGGGGAGCCAGACGTTGACGGGAAAGCTCAAACCCGAGGGTGAATCGAAAGAACAGAAGTTGTTTACGACGGTGCGGGTCGAGGATCCCGATTTGGTCAGGGAGCTGAACGCTCACGGCGTGAAGTTCGCCGGGGTGGTCGAGAGCACCTTTTGGCGCGATCTGCTCGCTTGGATCGTGCCGGTCCTCGTGTTTGCCGCCATCTGGCTGTTTATCTTTCGACGGTTGGGCCAAACGCAAGGCGGTTTCATGAGAGTCGGCCAGTCCAAGGCCAAGATATACATGGAGAAAGACATCAAGGTGACCTTTGCGGACGTGGCCGGCGTGGATGAAGCGAAGGAGGAGTTGCGGGAGGTCATTGAGTTCCTGAAGACCCCCGACAAATTTACCAAGCTCGGAGGGAAGATTCCGAAGGGGATTCTCTTGGTCGGCCCGCCGGGAACCGGAAAAACGCTGCTGGCTCGAGCCGTGGCGGGCGAGGCGGGCGTGCCGTTTTTCAGCATCAGCGGGTCCGAATTCGTGGAAATGTTCGTCGGTGTGGGGGCGGCGCGGGTGCGTGATCTGTTCGAGCAGGCAAAGGGCAGGGCGCCCTGCATCATCTTCATCGATGAGCTCGATGCGCTCGGCAAGGCCAGAGGGATGGGACCCATGGCGCACGAGGAACGAGAGCAGACGCTCAATCAATTACTGGTCGAGATGGACGGCTTCGATCCTCGGATCGGCGTCATCCTGATGGCGGCGACCAACCGGCCGGAAATACTCGACCCTGCGCTGCTGCGAGCAGGTCGATTCGACCGCCATGTGCTCGTGGATCGTCCGGACAAGAGCGGGCGTCTCGCCATCCTGCGTGTTCACGCCAAGCACGTCGCGCTGGCTGCCGATGCCGACCTCGAGACGGTCGCCGGCATGACCCCCGGATTCTCCGGAGCCGATCTCGCCAACGTCATCAACGAGGCCGCGCTGCTCGCGGTTCGGCGAGGCAAGGATCAGGTGGGGCTCTCGGAACTACAGGAGGCGGTCGAGCGGGTGATCGCGGGGTTGGAAAAGAAGAATCGCGTCCTGAACAAGATGGAGAAAGAGCGGGTCGCCTACCATGAAACGGGCCATGCCATCGTCGCGCTGTCCACCCCTGGGGCGGACACCGTGCAGAAAATCTCCATCATCCCTCGCGGGATCGCCGCGCTCGGTTACACGCTTCAACTTCCCACCGAGGATCGATTTCTCATGACGAAATCCGAATTGGAGAACAAGATCGCGGTCCTTCTAGGAGGAAGAATCGCGGAAGAGCTTGTGTTCGGCGAGTCCTCGACCGGCGCCCAAAACGACCTTGTCAAGGCCACCGACATCGCCAAGAGCATGGTCAAGGCCTATGGGATGAGCGAGAGATTGGGTACCATCACGCTGGAGCGCGAACGGCAGCCTCAATTCCTCCAACTTCAGGCGCCGCAGGAGAAGGGTGACTACTCCGAAGAAACCGCGCGCGAGATCGATTGCGAAATCCGGCGCATCATCGATGAACAATATGAGCGGGTCAAACGGCTGCTGGAAGAGAAGAAAAACGCGCTCGTCGATGGAGCACGCGTGCTGCTCGATCGAGAGGTAATCAGTGGCGGTGATCTCAAAGCGATCATGGACAAATACTGAGGCGCAGGTTCGCATCGGTGATGGGGGAACGGTCCGTTGCGAGGGTGCCTGGATCATTCCGAACTTGGCGGATCTGGAGCGGGCGATGGCGACATCACGGTGGCCGAACGTGACCGACTTGGTCTTCGATGCCAGCCGCATCACGGGGATGGATACGGGCGGAGCGGTAGTCCTGCAACGAACGTTGATCCAGTTACGTGAAAGGGGACGGCGCGTATCGCTTCAAGGACTACGCCCCGAGTTTACGGACCTTCTCCAGATGGTCTCGTCCAATTGGAAGCGGATCGGGGACACGGCGCAGGCAAGACGCGGCTGGTCGGTTCAGCTCGAACGACTGATACTGGAACGAGCCAGGCAAGCGGCGAAGGCGCTCGAGTTTGTCGGCGAGAGCACGATCGGCATCAGCCGATCGATCACCAATCCGTCGAGCATCCGATGGCGCGCATTGTTGAACAGTCTCCGGCTCGACGGCGTCAATGCCTTACCGATCACGGGATTGTTGACGTTTCTGGTGGGGGTGGTCATCGCCTACCAAGGCGCCGAACAACTCCGGAAGTTCGGCACCAATATTTTCATCGTCGACTTGGTCGGGATCTCCTTGCTGCGAGAGATCGCGCCCCTGATCGTCGCGATTCTGATCGCCGGACGCTCGGGCTCCGCCTATGCGGCACAGATCGGGACGATGAAAGTCACCGAAGAACTGGATGCCGTGCGCACGCTCGGACTCTCGCCGATCAATTTGCTGGTGCTCCCCCGGGCGCTCGCCTTGGTCATTGCACTGCCCTTGCTCACGGTCTACGCGGACATCCTGGGAACCTTCGGAGGACTGTTGATTGCCTCGAGCCAGCTCAAGGTGAGCTTCACCGAGTTCTTATCGCGCTTCGAAGAAGCCGTCGCGCTGCGACATTTCCTCATCGGCCTGGGGAAGGCCCCATTCTTCGCCGTCATCATCGCCTTGGTGGGATGCTATCAGGGGTTTCAGATCCGTGGCGGTGTTGACGATGTCGGTCGGCACACAACGATCAGCGTGGTGCAAAGCATTTTTCTGGTGATCATTTTTGACGCGATCTGCAGCATTCTTTTGAATTGGTGGGACCTCTGACCGTGCTAGGAAGCAGGTCGAGGATGAGGTTGAGCAGAACGTGAACGGCTCCATGAGAGGGAACGAACGACGATGGCAGGAACGGCTGCTGCGGCTCCCGTAATCGAAGTCAATCACGTCACAACACGCTTTGGAGCCGCGGTGGTGCACGATGACGTGAGCCTCACCGTGTATCAGGGTGAGGTGTTCGCGATCGCCGGCGGGAACGGGTGCGGGAAGTCCACCCTCCTACGCGAAATTATCGGACTCCTCACGCCGACGGCCGGAGTGGTTCGTC
>CAZZPI010000257.1:0-4426 GCA_964655865.1 uncultured Nitrospiraceae bacterium | reverse complement strand
GCGGAAGTGCTCAAGTGGTGCATCGACAGGAACAAAGGGCGGATCCCCGGCGTGGACACGGAAGGGTTCAAGCGGATGCAGGCGCTGTTGGCTGAACGTCCTCAAACGTCGGATTACTTGACCTTGGACCAGTTCTGGAAAAAGAAAGTGGTTTTGGGGTTCACGAAGGAGGAAATCGAAACGATCGACCGGTGCCTGTACGACATCCCGAACTTCGACAACGTTCCTCTGCCGCAGATCCGTCACAAATTCTGGCCTGCCCAAACCGCAGCCCATTGAATGAAGGCCCGCCGTGACACGGAGCGTGTGCTGCGCCGAGGCTCTCCCGTGCTCTCCATCTGAATAAGCTGTCATTGGATCAGAGCTGACTTTAGCGGAGTCCTCCCTGCCAAGGCCCGGGATCCTCCTCCCCCCTTAGAAACCATCCCCATAGAGGCCTTGCTCTCTACGACATGCGGCGGATACCATAAGACGCGCAGTTCAAGGGGAGCAGCGGGCTAAGGACATAGCGAGAAGGCTCTGATTTGATTTCGATTTAGCCGACAGCGAAGGCCAACAACCCTACGAATGCAGGATGGATTGATTTGGTGCTCACGTGCGATTTTCTACATGAATGAACTTGCCTGAAGACAATTGAACCGTAGGTGACCAATGACACGACCAGCCGGGTCCGCAAGCGGTGACGGGCGCCCTCGGGAACTTATCTGCTCAACCATTTACAACTTGGTGAGAACGGCACGATCTGCAGCGGTCCTTTCCTTGGCTCTCTTTCTTGTCGCTTGCGTTTCGACGCGGATAGAGTATTTCACCGACCAACCCTATCCAGCCCGAGAAAAAGACACCACGGTCGAGTGGCTCCTCGCGGAACCCGGCCAACCCCATATTGAGCTTGCCCGGATCAGCGTGAGCAGCGCGATGTACAGCAGCGAGACGTTGCGGGGAAAGATTCTTGAGCGCGCCAGCAGCATCGGTGCGGACGCTGTCGTCGAAGAAGGGGCAGTCGCCGTCTATGCCATGATGGCAAGTCCCTACTATGAGGCGACACTGTTAGGACCGAAGGGCGCGGCGTTCGGCCTTTATGGATATGGTTGGTTCACTCCCTACTCCTCAAATCCTTTTCTTCCCACCCAAGGCGCCGTTGACCAACCCCGGGCTGAGAAGCATCTGTCAGGAGTCGCTATCAGATATCAGTAGGCTGGCGTCACGAAAGAATTCCGCCGATCCACTCCTGCAGCCCACGCAGTCTTCAACAGTCGGCCAACAAGAATCTTTGGTAGGGCTTCAATAGCCCATGGGCTTGGCAGGATTATTTGGGAACCGGGGTCCCGAAGAAGGTGTCGACCATCACCCCGATCTGTTTCAAGAACGGTGTCGGCAAGGTCCCGCCGGCGCAGACGATCACGGCATCGTTCTTGATCCTGCTGACTTGCCCGCCCTGCGCAAGAGAGACCTCATCCCTGCCGATCTCTTTTACGTTGCAATTGAGCAAAACCTTGATCTTCCCCTGAGCGGAAAGCTCCTTCAGTTGTTGACGGTTCATTTCCTTCGGTCTCGTGAAGATTTCATCGCCGCGGCATGATAGCGTGACCGTCGTGCCTGGTTCGCCCGCCACCGCCAGTGCGGCTTCCGCGGCGCTGTCACCGCCGCCGACCACGAGCACGTGCTGGCCGCGGTATTGCTCCGAGTCAATGAGGCGATAGACGACCTTCGGCTGTTCCTCTCCGGGCACGCCGAGCTTGCGTGGAGTGCCGCGCCGGCCCATCGCGAGGAGCACATTGGCTGTCTTGTATTCCGTCCTGGAAGTTTTGACGACAAATACGTTGCCGGTTTTCACCACTGTGTCCATTCGCTCTCTGAAATTGATCTTGAGGCGTGTTTGTTTTACGACGTCATTCCAAAACTCAAGCAATTCTTCTTTGCTGACTTCATACTTGTTGAATTTCCCGACGAGGGGCAGTTTCATCGGAGCTGTCATGGCCAACTTCCGACGCGGGTAATGATAGACGCAACCCCCGAGACCGTCTTCTTGTTCGATGGTAACGAAGCGAAGCCCGGCCTCCTTCGCCGCCAGGGACGCGGAAATGCCTGCAGGCCCGGCGCCCACAATTACCACATCCAGCTCGCTTTCTTTGCCCCTGTTCTTGCGAATTGTTTCGATCGCCCGCAGCCCTTGCTCGATACCCTTTCGGATCAGCCCCATGCCACCCAATTCTCCGGCGATAAAGATACCGGGCACGTTCGTTTCGAAGGTCGGCTTCACTTGAGGAATATCGATGCCACGTTTCTCAGTGCCGAACACGAGCTTGATTGCTTCGACTGGGCAGGCGGATTCACAAGCGCCATGACCGATGCAATGGTCCGGCTGAACGAGGAGGCCCTTGCCGTTCACAATCCCCAGCGCATGTTCCGGACAGGCCTTCACGCAGGCACCTGATCCAATGCACTTGTTGGGGTCGATGACCGGATGCAAGGTGACGGGTTCGGGAATACCGGACTTTTTGGTTTCTTCGAGGCGAGATCGATACTGCATCTCTTTCCTCCGATGCCGGCGACCATAGAAGAACAAGGCGACGAGCAGCGGCACGAGGTACAACAATGCAGTAATCGAGAACGACATAGACGCGTTGTTACGCTAGGGAAGTTCCCGGTCGATGACGACCGTGATGCCGCTGGATCCTGGCTTCACTGGCAGGCTGATCCCCTCCAGGTCCCCGCTCTTCGGCATGGCATCTCCCGATTTCGAAAGGCGCGCGACCACCACCACCGTCCCAGCCTCTGACAGCTTTCTCGCAGGCATGGGGCTATTTGAGTCATCCAGGCGGAAGGTAAAAGGCAGATCGCTCTTCGTCGCCCGAACGATCGCCACCGGCATAGGCGGACCCTCCACTGCGCGTGCGAACACGAACAACGTGTCGGTGGACGATCCGTTACCGACGAGATTCGTGGCCAACCGCACCTTCCCGGTGATTGCGTCGGCCTTACGACTCATATCAGGCGGGACGGTCGCCACCGTCGCAGGGGAGACCCTCTGTTGCTCAGCACCGAGCAGGCTTCTGGCTTCCACGATACCGGCGATCAGTTCTTGCGTCACTTCCGGCTCAGCGTCAGCAGACAGACCGGCGCGCGCTCGTTCCCAGTATGTAACCGCTTGGGCATAGTCCTTCCGATCGAACGCAACCGTCCCCGCCAACATCAAGGCCTTCACGTTCCGCGGGTCGATTTCCAAGGCCCGTCGAATCAAGAGCTCCGGTTTGCCCGCCAACTTTCGATCGTGCAAGACACCCAAGGCGTCCGCATAGTCGGCCAACAACTGTGCGTCGTCTGGAAGGAGCGTCACCGCCTTTTCGTAGATCGGCGCGGCTTCCGCATGGCGCGCAAGCTCCACGTAGGAACGAGCCAGCAGCGCCCATCCGCCGCCGTCGGTCGGATCTTGTTCGAGCTTCTGTTTGAGGCGTTCGGCCAGCGAGTCGAGTCCGGCTACAGTCTGATGACGATCATCGGACCGCTCTGGCTGTGACAGGGCCGAAACACTCGGATGTGTTATTGCCGCTGGTGTACCGAGCTTCAGATACAGCACCATGCTGGCCAGCGGGATGACGACAGCCAGTGTCAGAGGCACCAACTGGCTCTGGCTCTGTGATGATGGGATCGGTGCCTTAACAGTCCCCTCGGTTTCTTCGAGGAGACGACGCTCCAGTTCCCGACGGGCCTCCTGGTATTGTTCCTCGTTTAGCATGCCGGCATTTCGGTCCTGCTCCAGCTCAGTGAACTGTTGGCGATACACGGACAAGCGGTTGTCTCGCGAGTGCCCCTGCGTGACAGGATCCTGTTTGAGCAGCGGTCGCAGAACGCTCAAGAGGACTGCAGCGACCGTCACCGTTGCGATGAGCCAGAATAATAAGGTCATACCGGAGACGATTCCTTATTATGAAGAAGCCGCTCGACTCGGAGACGTTCTTCTTCAGTCACGGAGGCATCGGTCAGGTTCTTCTGCCTCCTTCTCAAGGCCATGACCAAGCTCGCTGCACCAACGAGCATCAGGAGAATGGGGCCGACCCAGAGCACTGCCGTGGTGGCTTTAAGTGGAGGTCGGTAAAGCACGAAATCACCATAGCGGGCGACGAGAAAATCGATGATCTCCTGGTCGCTCATGTTCTTGGCGATCATGTCACGGACTTCTCGTCGCAGGTCCTCCGCTAATGATGCGTTGGAATCTGCCAAGGTCTGGTTCTGACACACGAGGCAACGGAGCTCTCCGGCCAGGGCCTTGAGCCGCGCTTCAACGTGCGGATTGTCGGCAAGCGGTTGAGCTTCATCTGCTACCGCCACACAGGGAATCAAAAGGAACCGAAACAGCCATAGCGTCTTTTGTCCTTTAGCTCCTTATCGTGAGGGAGGTTCTTCTTCGTGACGACCTATTCGGTGA
>CAZZPI010000256.1:0-4431 GCA_964655865.1 uncultured Nitrospiraceae bacterium | reverse complement strand
TTTCTTCTCCGGTAGTACAAGCGCCAGAAAAGAGGATAAGAGTGCCTATCTCATTGATGGTGTTGCTATAAACGGCGTCAGCGGCGGTCCTGTTATATATTCTAGCCAAACCGACGGAGTTCAGATTATTGGTGTTGTGTCAGCTTACCGCGCAAACCGGCAGCGGGGCGAGGCACTTCCCGGACTCTTAGTTGCTCAGGATGTTTCGCATTTTCATCAGGTTGTTCAGCATATCAAATCTCGTGATGAAGCGAGAAAAAAGCGTGCGCAAATGGAGGCCGCAAAGCCAAAAGAGGCAGAAAAGGCCGCCCAGCAAGAGGTTGTGCCGAATGAAAGCCAGCGATCTCGTTAATTCGCTTTAGAAGGTCACGCGGAGTTGGCGTTCAGCTTCGCGCGGCGGCGGGTGTAGTCGGCCAGGGATATCGTCCTGCCTGCCCGGATATCCTTCAAGCCCTCTTCAATCTTGTTTCGCAATGTCGGGCTACCTACAGTGATGCGCAGGGCATCCACTTCAGGATCATAGCTGATCTTCATGGCGGGGTGCAGAGGAAGGCCTTTATCAGGGCGTCGAGCCCGCCAGTCCACGCGCATGGGCGATCTCACGCTCGCGAGCCGGCCGAACCTGAGAGGCTAACAGCGTGACAACAGCCACGGTTTCGCCGTCCAAGGTCGTAAATTCCACTTCGTAGCCCTTGCCCCCCTGATGAACCAGCACCACGGTTCCGATGTCACCTCGCCGAAGCCCGTGCTCGGGAAGGTCACATTCCAAAATGATGTCGTCGAGCTCCTGGATCATAGGCCTCTCGGCTTCAGTAGATAGGCGGTCATCGGAATTAGATCAAAAGAGACCCGGTGCCTGTTCCTGCTAGGCGTCCGGTAATCGAGGCGTGATCACGAAAGAGGGAGCGCGACTTCCTTGTGCTCGCCTGTCGCCTCATTGACGAGCACGAGGCGATCCCCGTCTTCCTGACGTAGCTGCGTGTTGGCATTGAGCAATTCAATCCCGTACACAGTCCCGTCAGGCGCCACGTCCACGTGGATCTCATCACTGACTCGAACGGTCTTCACCTGCGTCGTCTTGGTGTGGAGACGAAGGTAGGCGATGTTCTGTTGAGGATCATATGAGAGTTTCATCGAGAGGCTTCCCTCCCCGATCAGGAATTGGCTTCAATCATACCGCGTGACGACCGTAATCACAAGCCATCCGTCATTCGCCGGCACGGCAAAGACCTCCAGCTCTTTGTTCTCATAGAATTCTCCGCGCCACGTCACACGAAACGCAAATCGCTTGCGAAACCCGGTCCGTCCAAACTTGGCGGCGAACGATTCGCCGGTTTGGACAGTCGCAATGACTTCCTCCTGAGTTGCTCCTCTCTCAGCCATCCGCTCTAGCGCATGAGGATGGAATTGAACCGTCATCGCTCTCCATCGAAAGCATGGTGACTGAACTCTCGCCGAATACCGTCAATCGTTTTCATTGGACAGGACAACCAGGCCTCCGGTGACGCTTGAACGGTAAATGCGGGCCACTGTAGCAAAGACACCTCGAAAAGGCGAGGCTCGCGCCTCAGACGCCGGCTCCAAGTCTGTTGCATCTGATCACAACTGAATACAACTGCGCACATCTGCATAATTCCCTTTCCCCTGCCGCCTCGGTATCATGTTCTCCAACCTACTCAAGGAGGATGAACCGCCATGACTGCTCCGTTGATCTCCGTCAAAGAGCCCGCGGCCGCGCGGGGATTCCGACTTCCGCTTCCATGACATGCGGCACACCTTCGCGACCGGCTCGTACGGCGAAACGTGGATCTCTACAAGGTGCAGCGCCGGCTCGGGCACAAAACCGGCTTGATGACACAGCGCTACGCGCATCATTCGCCGGAGAGCCTGAGAGACGGTGTGAGGGGGCTGGAAGACCCGAGGCCGGAAAAAGTTAGCACAAATTTAGCACAAAGGGCGGGAATCACCGATGCAAAGCACTGGTGGGTTTTATCCGCGCGCGTAACATTCGATAATGCGATGAAGAGCACGCGGCTTAAGCGAAGCTTATGATCGTAAGTCGCGCAGCGACACCATGTTTAGCAATCAAACGCCATGGCCCGTTGGTATGACTGGCGCGCCATTGCCCTAAGGGATGTCGCCCGTATGTTTCAATCGCGCCAAAAGCGCGGCGCAGAGATGGGAAAAGCTGCGGGACGACATGCCGCGCTTGGGATGGTGAGCCGGCTGGGACTCGAACCCAGGGCCCTCGCCTTAAAAGGGCGATGCTCTACCGACTGAGCTACCGGCTCACTCTTGGAAAATCAATGACTTGCAAATTCGATTTCTTTTCCTGTGCCCAAATTGTGCCCATTTTGTGCCCATCCGATTTCATTTTTGTGCCCGACAGTAGCACGGCTAATTGAGAACGGCAAGACTCCAACGTGCTCGCTCATGCGTTCCGCAGCTTCATAGAGATCACGCTCGCTGACGATATCGTAGCGATCAAAAATTGAGCGCGTCTTGTGTCCGCTGATCTGCATCGCGACTCGTTCCGAGATCCCCGCACGGACCATATTGCGAACGGCCGTCCGGCGCAGATCGTGAAACAGTCGGCCCTTGAGCCCGATCCGATCGCACGCAGCTTCCCATGCCCTAGTGAGCCGGGTCAACCGCTCTCCCTTGTAGTGGCACACCCACGGACACGACGGCCAGGAGGTCAGTGTTTCGTCTCGCCAGCGCGCGAGCACGTGCGGGAGATCGCCCATCAATGGCACCACACGCCCGTCTCCGTTCTTGGTAGTCCCCGGATTGATTCGCAACAGTCTGCGTTTCAAGTCTACTTGTTCCCATCGGAGCATGAGGATTTCGCCGCGTCGCATACCCGTCCAATAGCCGATCGTGAGCGGGACTTTTTGATGATCGGGCAACGCTCCACGCATCGCGAGAAATTCATCACGCTCGAAGAAGCCCGTCCGAACCTCTTCTTTCTTCAGCCGGGGAATCACCGGAAGCTGGATTACCTTCGGCGGACGCTGCTTCGCTCCCAGTCGGAACATGCGCCGCAGTCCGCTGAGCTCCCTATTAATCGTGGCATTCGCCGCGCCCTCCTTCTGGCGCCGGTCAATAAAGGCGTCGATGTGATCGGAACGGAAATCAACTACTCGCATGGAGCCGAAGAGGTCGGCGAACAATTTCTTGTATCGCTTGGCGTCCTTGATCGAACTCCGGCCGTTGATTTCATAGTCCCGCACATAGTCCTGCGCCAATTCCTCAATCCTGATTTTTTCAGCACGGAGGCCGGGAAAACGCCCCTCAACCACCTGCCCTTCGCGCAAGACCAGGAGTCGCTTCGCCTCTGTGATCTTGTCGGAATGTGCGCTCTCCCGGAACGGCCGTCCCGCCTGGCTATACTTGATCCAATAAACTCCGCCACGACGATAAATGCTTCCCATCGATCATTCCCTCCTCAGGTAGTGTGAATTGCCTGTTTTTTCTCGACTGAAAGCAATTCATCAGCAACGCTCGTCGTTCCGTTCTGTTCTTCTAGCGCGGCATCTGGAGCTTGCTTAAGAAGAACCACTAGAGTGCGATCGACAAACTCTGCCAAAGCGCCTGCGAGTCTTATCGACTCTCCGATTGCCTCTTGATACATCTGCAATGCCTGTGGAAAATTTTGGCAATCGACTCCTAACGCATCCAGGATAACCAGATTCCCCAAGTGATCTGTGACCGTATAGCGGCCAAGGCCCATAAAGGGCGTCGTGATTAATGCTCCTTCCATATGGTTCTGCCCTAAATGCCGCTTATATGACTCGCGAAGCTTTTCTGGCTTGTAATGAAAACCGACATACGTCCTCACCGCATGCAAAAATTCGAACGATATTCCACGCTTCGTTCCGTGGTTGTAAGCATCGCGGATTCCCCTGAGCACCGACTTCATCTCCGGAACATCAGATATTAGCCGATCAAGCCGACCAGGATCTTTTTCATCGATATCGCGGAGAGCGGTGCCCGCCTCGTAAAGATGTCCGCATAGCAACCGGAACAAATGGCCTAATTCCCCGTTTAAAATGGTCTCGTCGAAGCTCGCGCTATGATCGAGCTTTTCGCCGACGATAAGGAGGAGCTTTTGCAAATGACGGGCATCGTCGGTCGCCATCATTAACCGGAACATCAACACCGACAACGGATCGTCAGGAGGAAAAAGTTTTTCCAATTTGAATCTTACCTTCACAGCCATCGTCCTGTTCATAATGATATCTCCCGTGCCAACACCAAGTGCCTTCGCTAACTTTCGCAACGTGTTCCATGCTGGATCATGGCGATTTGTTTCGAGTCGGGCAAGATAACCACGGGTCAGCCTTGCTCGCCTGGCAAGTGTCTCCTGTGTTAGACCGCGCTCTTCTCTGAGCTGACGAATTCTTTCGCCTATTTTTGTGCCGGATTTCA
>CAZZPI010000255.1:0-4445 GCA_964655865.1 uncultured Nitrospiraceae bacterium | reverse complement strand
GGCATGCTGCGCTACACCCAAAGCCAAGCTGGTCTTCCCCATGCTCGGCCGCCCCGCGATCACAATGAGGTCGGAAGGTTGCAGTCCGGCGGTCAGTTCGTCCAGGTCGTAAAATCCCGTCGGCACGCCAGTGACGTGCTCCTTCCGCTTGGCCAATTTATCGACTAAGTCAAGACTCTCCTTGATGATTTGGCTTAAGGGACTAAAGGAGTGGCCCAATTTTCCTTGAGCCAGCGAGAACACCGAGCGCTCAGCGAAATCCAACAACTCGTCCACCGGGGCCGAAGCCTCGTATCCCCGCGTGATGACTTCGGTCGAGGCATTGATAAGTCCGCGCAGCAGGGCCTTGTCATGCACGATCTTGCAGTGGTAACGGACGTTCGCAGAACTCGGGACCGCATGGACCAGTTCGGCCAGATACGCGGCCCCTCCCACCGATTCGAGCTCACCCTTGGTTTTCATCCGTTCCGTGAGTGTAATCTGATCGATGACCTCACCCGCCTCCGATAACTCCAGCATCGCTCGGAAGATCCTCCGATGCGCAATACGATAGAAGTCTTCTTCTGTCAACAATTCCATGGCCTTTGCCATAGCCGTATTGTCCAGCAAGACCGCACCCAGGACAGACTGTTCCGCCTCGAGGTTTTGCGGTGGAAGTTTCGGTTCTGAAAGATCAACAAACGTCATCGACATTCACCATCTAACCAGCCTCTCGTCGGTTTCCGTTGAAGAATTCCATGCATGCTTTTCCGCCCGTGCCCTTCTTGCCCACGGTCCGCGAGACCCGGTCCGCTAGGATCCTGCTTGATCACCTGAAAGAGCCGATCAATGTCGAAAGCAAACCCTGTCGATGGGAGGTCCCGGCCAAAGCGGCCGATTAGATGGTCATAACGTCCGCCGCCGCCGAGTTCCCGCCCCATCCCTTCGGCGAACACGTCGAACACGATCCCATCGTAGTAATCGAACCCTCTGAGCTCACCGAGGTCAAGGAGCAGATGCTCCTGCAGAGCTGCTGACGCCAGCATACGGTACACGCGACTAAGCCTGTCAAGGGGAACCGACAAGGCCCGGTTTCGACCGGCGAGCCGATATCCCTGGTCCAAGACCTCGGGGCCGCCGTATTGTCCCGGAACCATCAGCAGTCCACGGCGTTTCGAGAGCGGAACATTCTCGCGTTCCAACAGCTCCTCCAGACGAGGAATATCTTTCTTCGCCGCGGCTTGCTCGGCCTGCTTCCGCCCTTCCGTTGACAAACCTGAAGCGCCGAGTAATCGTTGGAAGAACCCGACGTGACCGAGAGAAATCTTGAACGACCGAAGTCCGGCTTCCTTAAGGCAGGTTGCCATCAGAGAAATGATTTCCGCGTCGCCTGCTTCATCGCCGATCCCGACCAGCTCTGCTCCCACTTGAAAAATCTCCCGATCACGGCCGACGTGTTCCGGCTCATGACGAAACACAGATGTCCGGTAGCACAATCTCAGAGGAAGACTGGAGCCGGTCAACCCCATAGCCACAGTGCGGGCGATCTGAGCGGTGGGATCGGGACGAAGCAGCAGGATTCGCCCGGTTGCGCGATCCGCAACATGAAAGCACTTGTCGAGGACAGAAGACTCCAATCCGGGAGTAAGGACATCCAAGTATTCGAAGGACGGGAGAATGATCTCTTCGTAGCCCCGCTTTGCCAAATGGGACAGCAACCGCCCCTCGAGACCTCGGACCCGCCGGGTTGTGTGCGGAAGAATCGTGCTCATGCCGATCGGCACGAGCGAACGCCCGGCTCTAGGCTTCAGCATCGAAGCGGATGAAGCGACTTCTGAACGACGGGAGGACATGATGACCGTCGGCCGTTGCTTTACAGGCCGTGAGACAGGTCGGCGACCTTGACTGAGAGGATGTTGGCGCCTTGTCTGATCTTGTCCAAAATGGGAGACGGCAGTGCCGTATCGACCCCGATGATTAGCAACGCGTTTCCTCCGCGTTTCTCCAGCGCGCACTGCATGCGGACGATGTTAATGTTGTGATCCCCAAGCACTTGCCCGACCATTCCGATGACACCGGGACGATCAATGTTGTGAATGAGCAACATGTGTCCCTCAGGCACGACCTCGACCTTAAATTGATCGATCTCGATCACGCGGGGATCCTTCCGGTTAAAGAGGGTACCCGCAACGAGATGGGTCTTCCGGCCGGCCTCCACTCGGACGCGAATGACGCTCGTGAAGTCTCCCGCGTCGCTACTCTTGACCTCTTTGACTTCGATGCCACGCTCTTTGGCGACGATGGGCGCGTTCACGTAATTGACCACGTCTTCCAGGATCGGCGTCAGCAGACCTTTGAGGACCGCGATCGTAAGGGGCGCCACGGAAAGGCCGGCCACTTCGCCCACAAATTCGACTGTCACCCGCTCCAGCCCCCCCTCGCACAACTGCGACTGCAGCAGGCCGATTTTCTCGGCCACGGTCAAGTATGGCTGCAGCTTCGGCAGCAGGTCGGGCGGAACGGATGGAATGTTGACCGCGCCGCGCGCGATGCCCTTTGTGAAATAGTCCACAACCTGTTCGGCAATCCCAATCGCGACATTCTCCTGCGCTTCGCTGGTTTGCGCCCCGATGTGCGGGGTACAGATGAAGTTGTCCCGCGTCAGCAGCGGATTGTCCGGCTTAATCGGCTCCTCTTCGAACACGTCGATTGCCGCCGCCGCACCTCTCTTGGATTTCAACGCCTCGACGAGATCCGCTTCATTAATGATGCCCCCGCGCGCGCAGTTGACGATCATCACGCCCGGCTTCATCGTCGCGATGACGTTGGCATTGATCAACGACTTGGTCTCCGCGGTCAGCGGCGTATGTACGGACACGATGTCCGCCCGCCGGAGCAGTTCCGGCAGGTCCACCAACTCCACACCCATCTTCTCCGCCCGCTCCGGCGCCAGGTAAGGATCATAGGCGATCACGTTCATCGCCGCGCCCTGGGCCAGCTTTGCGAGATAACCGCCGATCTGGCCGATGCCCACGATGCCGAGTGTCTTATTGTATAACTCGACGCCCATGAACTTGTCCTTTTCCCACTTACCTGCCTTGACCGAGACCGTAGCCTGGGGAATCCGCCGACTCATGGCGAAGATCATCGCCATGGTGTGCTCGGCAGTCGTGACCGTGTTCCCTCCGGGGGTATTCATGACGACGATCCCGCGACGTGTCGCGGCTTGGGTGTCCACGTTATCCAGCCCGGAACCGGCTCGCCCAATCACCTTCAGCTTTTCCGCCTCGCCAATCACCTCAGCTGTCACTTTGGTGCCCGATCGAACCACCAGAGCGTCACAGTCTTTGATCTCCTTGAGCAACTCCTCTTTTGACAGTTTGGTTTTTACGAGGACGGTGAACCCCGCCTTCTCAAAAATCTCAATGCCCTGCTTCGACAAGCTGTCGCTGACGAGAATCTTCATTGGGGTGTTCCTTAGATAAGTTGAGCCGAGCGACTATTTCTGTGGGGCCATGAGAATCTCTTGCGCACGGGCCACACCGCTTCCCAACGTCACGCGATGTCCCAATCCTTTCAGCACCATCTCGATGGCTGCGATTGCGCTGATCACATCGAATGTATCCATGTACCCCATATGGGACACGCGGAAGATCTTCCCCTTGAGATGATCCTGACCTCCGGCCGCCGTGATGCCGTATTGTACGCGAAGATTCTTATAGACCGCCTGACCGTCTATGCCGTCTGGGGCGCTGATTGCTGTCAGCGCGTCGCTGGGCGATTCTTTCGGGAAGAGCGAGAGCCCTGCGGCCTTCACGCCTTCACGCATTGCCCGCGCCAGGGTCGCATGGCGAGCAAATATGGCTTCCAGCCCTTGAGCCTTGAGCATTGTGAGCACTTCCTGCAGTCCGATGATTAGCGACACGGCCGGTGTGTAGGCCGTCTGATTTTTTTGTTGGTTTTCCCGCTCTCTCTTAAAGTTGAAATAGAAAGACCCGTTCTTGGCCTTTTCCGCGAGCTGCCAAGCCTTTTCGCTGACGCTTGCGAACGCCAGGCCCGGCGGGAGCATCAAAGCCTTTTGGGACCCGGTCACCACGATATCGAGACCCCAGGTGTCCGTCTGGATATCGAACACCCCCAAGGCCGTGATGGCATCGACCACCAAGATGGTTCCGTCATACTGCTTCACGATCTCGCCGAGGGCCTTCACATCGTGCGCCACTCCCGTCGAAGTCTCACTCGCCTGAACGTAGACCGCCTTGATCGCGGGATCCTTTTTCAGCGTATCAGCGACTTGCTGAGGATCGACGGCGCATCCCCATTCCACCTTGATCTCGGTAACCTGGACACCGAAGGTCTTGCAGAGCTTGGTCCACCGCTCGCCGAATTTTCCTCCATTGATGCATAAGGCCTTGTCACCAGGGGAGAGAAAATTTGACACCGCCCCCTCCATTCCTCCTGTCCCA
>CAZZPI010000254.1:0-4452 GCA_964655865.1 uncultured Nitrospiraceae bacterium | reverse complement strand
GGAGCCGGCGCCGGAGGCGCCCTGCTCGACCAGGAGACGTTCGAGACGGGGGTCGAGACTGATGACCGGCAGCGCCCCATCCGGACCCAGGAACTGCTTCGTGATCGTGCGCGCGAGAGCCTGCCTGGCCGCGTCGCTCAGGGCGTCGGGATCCTTCGTCACGCTCGCCTGATCGGCGATCGCTTCCAAGATCGTCCGAAGATCGCGGATCGGCACTCCCTCCCGCAACAGGTTCGCGAGAACCCGCACGATCGTGCCGAGGGAGATGGTCGACGGCACCAACTCCTCGACGAGCTTGGGGTGTCCCTTGGCCACTTCATCCAGCAGCGCCTGGACTTCCTGGCGTCCCAACAATTCGTGGGCGTGGCGCTTGATGATCTCGGACAGATGCGTCGCGATGGCCGAAGTCGCGTCGACGACCGTGAATCCGGCGAGCTGCGCTTGCTCCCGCGCCTGGTCCTGCACCCAGAGAGCCGGCAACCCGAAAACCGGTTCCTTGGTCACGATTCCCTGGACGATTCCCTTCTGCGCCGCGCCCGGATCGATCGCGAGCACGTGTCCCGGCAGCACATCCGCTTTGGCGATCTCGACGCCTTTCAACAGGATGGCGTACTCGTTGGAGCGTAGTTGCAGGTTGTCGCGGATGTGAATGGGAGGAATGATGATCCCCATGCTCTCGGCGAACTGTCGCCTCAAGGCTTTGATTCGATCGAGCAGGGTGGTGCCGACGGCCCCTTCCACGAGCGAGATGAGCCCATAGCCCACCTGCACTTCCATGACGTCGAGCGGCGCGATATGGGGCGTCCCCTCGTCGCTCCTCACCGGCGTGATGGAGGGGGCCGGGATCTCGCCCGCTTCCCGTTCTTGTTGGAATAACCGGTAGGCCAGCCACGCGACGCCTCCGCCGAAACTCAGAAAGGCGAGATGCGGCAGGCCCGGCACGAGCCCCAAGGCCAGGACGAGACCGGCTGCGGTTCCAACCGCCTTGGGGGCGATTAAGACTTGTCGCGTAATCTCTCCCCCGAGGTCCGCTTCCGAAGCGGCGCGGGTGACGACGATGCCGGCCGCGGTCGACACGATGAGCGCGGGCACTTGCGCGACGAGGCCTTCGCCCACCGTCAGCAGCGTGTAGGTCTGGGCGGCGACGCTCAGCGACAGTCCCTGTTGCAACACGCCGATGGCCAACCCGCCGACGATGTTGATGAGGATGATGATGACGGCTGCCACTGCATCGCCGCGCACGAACTTGCTGGCGCCGTCCATGGCCCCGTAGAAGTCGGCTTCCTCCGCGATCTGCTTCCGCCGCCTCCGCGCCTCGCTTTCGTCGATCAGGCCGGCGTTGAGATCGGCGTCGATGCTCATCTGTTTGCCGGGCATCGCGTCCAGGGTAAACCGGGCGGCGACCTCCGCGACGCGCCCGGCGCCCTTGGTCACGACGACGAAGTTGATGATCACCAGAATCGTGAAGACGACCAGCCCGACGGTGTAATTGCCGCCGACGACGAAGCTGCCGAACGCCCGGATCACCTCGCCGGCCGCGGCGGCGCCTTCGTTCCCGTGGAGGAGAATCAAGCGGGTCGACGCGATGTTGAGCGAGAGGCGGAGCAACGTGATCATGAGCAGGACCGACGGGAACACCGAAAATTCCAACGGCTTTCGCACCTGCATCCCGACGAGGAGGATGATGATGGAAAGCGTGATGTTGAAGCTCAGGAGCACGTCGAGCACGAAGCGGGGCAGCGGGAGCAGCATGATCATCAGGATGCCGACGACCCCGGCGGACATCATGACGTCCGGATGCTTGACGATCGGAAAGGGCGTGGTGGTGGACGGATTCGCCGCGGCCATGGTCCTCGGTTCCGATAGCTACCGGTTCGGTGTCAGCCCTTTCGCGCGATACACGAAGGCCAGGATCTCGGCCACGGCTCGATAGAGGTCCGCCGGGATCTCTCGGCCGATCTCGACGAGGCGATAGAGCGTGCGCGCGACGAACTTGTTTTCGACGATCAGGACGCCGTGACGGCGAGCCATGTCCTTGATCTTCTCCGCGACGTACCCCGCCCCTTTGGCGACGACGACCGGAGCGGACATGCGCACGGGGTCGTAGCGGAGGGCCACGGCCAGATGGAGCGGGTTGGTGACGACGACGTCGGCCTTGGGCACGGCGGCCATCATCCGCTTCTTGACCATCTGACGTTGGACGCTGCGAACCCGAGATCGAATCAGCGGGTCGCCTTCCGTTTCCTTGTGTTCCTCCTTGACCTCCTGCCGGGTCATCCGCAGCCCGCGGGCCCATTCATACCGTTGGTAGAGATAATCGACTGCGGCGACGGCGGCGACCGCGAGGCCGATGACGGCCCCTGCGCGCAGCCCCAGCGAGCCGACCGCATCCAGGATGCCGCCGAGGTCGTACTGCACGAGCTGCGGGAGGATCGGCATATCGCCTGTGGCCACGAGAAAGGCCGCGGTTCCGATGATCGCCACTTTCAGCCCGGATTTGACCAGTTCCGCCAACGGTCGGAGCGACAGCAGACGCTTCAACCCGGCCATCGGGCTGAGCCGGCTGCTGTCGAAGGACAGGATGTTGGTCCGCCAAACCCATCCCGTTTGGGCGACCGAGGCGACGACGCCGATCAGGGTCAACCCCGCCATGAACGGGAGCAGCAAGACCATCAGGTCTGCACTAATTTGACTGAACCGAGCGTGCAGATGATCCACGGACAATTGTCCGTCCGGCGGCGTATCGCCCAGCGAGGAGAGCTCGCGTTGCATGAGACCCGTCAATCGCAGGATCGTTGAGTTCGCCGTGAGCGCCATCAGGCCCATGCCCCCGAGCAACACCGCGGCGGCCGTGAGGTCTCGACTGACGGCCACTTGTCCGCGACGGCGGGCCTCGGATTTTCGCCGGGGCGTCGCCTGTTCCGTCCGATTCGATTCCTGATCAGCCACGCGCCAAGCCCCTCATGAAATCGAGCAGGTGACGATGGAGCGACACAAACTCCTCCTGGTACAGCGACACGGTCAACGGCAGCGACAGCCCCATCACGGCCAATCCGCAGGCGATGGTCAGGGGAAAGCTCATGATGAAGACGTTGATCTGGGGAATCGCGCGCCCGAGGATCGCCATCGCGAGGTTGACGAGCATCATCATGGCCAGCACCGGGGCGGCGATCTTCAAGGCCGTGAGGAACATGTGCTGGGCGAGCCGGAGCACCGCGTCGGCCAGTTCGGTCGAGAGGCCGATGCCCATCGGCGGCAGGACCTCATAACTGGATGCGATCGCCTGGACGAGCAGCATGTGCGCGTTCATCGACAGGAAGACCAGAGACGCCAACAGGACGTGAAACTGCCCGATGACCGGGACTTGGTGAGAAGACAGCGGGTCGAATAGGTGCAGCACGCTGAACCCCATCTGAGTGCCGATCAGTTCCCCGGCGAGTTCGAACGCGGAGAACAGCAAGCGGACCACGAGGCCGAGGACGAACCCGAGCAGGAATTCCAACGCAGCCCCCGCCCCCATCAGCACCGGATCGGTCGGGATCGGTGCGAGCCGCAGGACGGGCGTGAGCACGAGACTGAGGGCCAGCGCCAGGGCCAGCTTGACGGCGGGTGGGATCGCGCGTCCTCCGAGGATCGGCAAGGCAGCCAGGATCCCGACCACCCGGAACAGCAGGATCAGAAAGGTTTGGACCTGCGGGAGCCCGAGCTGTACGGCATGTGCAGTCGCTTCCATCGTTGGCCGCTTCAATGCGCGTAGAGAGGAATGTTCGTGAGCAACGACGTGGTGAAGCTGATCAACACGCCGAGCATCCACGGGAAAAACAGCAACGACGCGACGAAGATGCCGAGGATCTTAGGCACGAAGGTGAGCGTCGCTTCGTTGATTTGGGTCATGGCTTGAAAGATGCTCACCAGCAGGCCGATGGCGAGGCTCAGCCCGAGCATCGGGGCCGAGACCAGCAGCGTGGTCTCGACCGCTTGACGTCCCAATTCCGTCACGAGTTCCGGCGTCATACGTGTTCAGGCGAAGCTCCTCACCATGGAGCCGACGACCAAGTACCACCCGTCCGCCAAGACGAAGAGGATGAGCTTGAAGGGAAGCGAGAACATCACCGGCGGCAGCAGCATCATTCCCATGGACATGAGGACGCTCGCGACGACCATATCGACGATTAAGAAGGGGATATAGATGAGGAAGCCGATCTGGAACGCGATGCGCAGCTCGCTCAGCATGAACGCGGGGATGATGACGTGCGTCGGAATCGCCTCCGCATCCTTGGGCGTGGGCAATTTGGCCAACTCGATGAACAGCTCCAGATCCTTCTCGCGCAATTGCCGCAGCATGAAGGCGCGGACGGGCTGGATCCCGCGATTCCAGGCTTCTTCCGACTCGATCTGTTCCGCCAGGAGCGGTTTGAGGGCATCGGCGTACACGGCTCGTCCGACGGGCGC
>CAZZPI010000253.1:0-4522 GCA_964655865.1 uncultured Nitrospiraceae bacterium | reverse complement strand
CGCGGCGGGTGTGACGGCCTCAAGGCCGGTGAGCCGACGCTCCGAATACTGCGTGTCGCTGTACTCGAACACGGTGAGCGTCACTTTGTCCGCACGCTGCTTTCCGATATGCACAAGGGTACCTGGCGGCAGCCCCGTTTTCTTCGACCGTTTCTCGACGAGTTTCATACGGAAGGAACTTGTGCGTGGGTCTCCTGCATGCGGTCAAGAGCTTGAGCGTCACCATCGAGACTTCCGGCTTTCCTCTTGTGCGGAAACTTGTTAGTCTGGCGACATCTTCCCGCGGAGGATTCATGGAAAAAGAGTTGGCTGTATTAACGGAGGCTGTCCGTCTCGCCGGGCAACGGGCGCTCGAGCTTGCGCGCGACGGCTTCGACGTGCACGTCAAGCAAGATCGGTCTCCTGTGACCTCTGCGGACCTTGAAGTGAACCGGATTCTCGCCGCACGCCTTACTGCTGCCTTCCCAAACGATGGATGGCTTTCCGAGGAAACTCCGGACACCCCAGCCCGCCTCTCGAAGCGACGCGTATGGATCATCGATCCGATCGACGGCACCAAGAGTTTTGCGAGGGGTCTTCCCACATATTGCATCTCCGCCGCCTTGGTGGAACAAGGGATCCCGGTGGTCGGCGTGGTTTATAGCCCTGCGACAGAAGAATTATTTTCCGCGATCCGAGCGCACGGTCTATGCCTGAACGGCAAGTTCCTCTCTGGTGGCCCGGCGACGGGGGGCGAGCCAATCGTGTTCATGAACCCCTGGGAAATGCGCAAGGGCCCTCTGACGTCTCTTACCCAGTGGGCCGACTGCCGGCCGATGCCCTCCATCGCCTCTGCAATGGCCTTCGTGGCTGCAGGACGAGCCGATGCCGCCGTGACGCTGGAGCGGGAGAATGAATGGGACCTGGCGGCAGCGACTCTGTTCATCGAAGAAAGCCGTGGGATCGTCACCGATCGGAACCGCGCGCCCCTGGCCTTCAATCGACCGCATCCATGGGTCCAGGGGCTGTTGGCCTTTTCTGCTCACCTGCCAGAAGCGTTCCAGCACAAAATTCTGGATCTCGTCGCTCAGCGCAGCAAGGGCTCCCGATGAAGGTGCTCAAAGTCCCGGCTATCTTTATCGCCGTCTTACTGGTCGTCATTGCGTTCGGCATCCATGTGTGGCTTGACCGCTTCATCAAGCAAGCAGTCGAAATCTACGGCCCGAAGCTCACACACGGCTCAGTGGTCGTCGTCGATGTCGAAACATCCCTCCTCACAGGCACCGCATGGATCGAAGGCCTTGTCGTCGGCAATCCACCAGGGTTCGCCGCTCCGACCGCGCTGATGATCAAAAAGGCGCGCGTCCGGGTGAATCCGACGACGATCTTCTCCGAAACCCTGGCCCTCCAGGAGGTCGTCATTGAGGCTGCGGACGTGACGTTTGAGGGAAGCTTGAACCGCAACAATCTGACAGTGCTGAGCGAGAATATTCGTGCGGCGAACATGGCCGTCGGGGCGACAGCGACCGGCACACCGACCCTTGTAAAAGCCGACAGGGGACGCAAGGTCATCCTACGGGACTTTCGGCTTACGAACGCGTACGTGACCGTGCTGTTCACTGGAGGCAAGACGATGTCATTTACGCTCCCGGAGATTCATGTCAGGGACCTTGGGGCAGGCTCCGAGGGAGCCACCGCACGAGAGCTCGTCGGCGCGACGGCGCAGGCCCTGCAGCAGGCTGTCACGCGCAATCTAACCGGAGTGGGACAACTCGTGGGGACGGGAGGGGCGTAGGTTCGGGCCCCCTCCCGTGTCGAGCGCCGCTCGACTGAATGGGGCCGGTCACGCGACGCTTGGGAGAGACCACAAAGGAATTGGGCCGGTCAGCCGAGAGGGCGAGCTCGAATGGACTCGGAGGGTTCACGGCTCTGTTCCAGAGCAAATAGGTGGCCCATGAAGGTCGCTGTGTTAGGAACCGGTTTGTTGGGGTACCCGATCGCCCGACGCCTGCACGAGGCTGGGCATCGCGTGACGGCGTGGAACCGCACGCCCGAAAAAGCTGAGCCACTGCGTGCCGTCGGCGTCGAAGTTGTTGCTCGCCCGGCTCAGGCGGTTGTCTCCGCTGACGTCACTTTGCTGGTGCTGGCGGATGCAGTCGCTATTCGGAGCGTACTCCTTGCGGAAGACGTAGCGGCAAGCCTCCCCGGACGGACCGTGGTGCAGATGGGAACGATCGGGCCGGCCCAAAGCGTTGCGATCCAGCAGGCTGTCCAAGCCGCCGGAGGCGAATACCTGGAAGCGCCGGTACTCGGCAGCATCGCTGAGGCGAACGCCGGCACCCTGGTCGTCATGGTAGGGGGGGCGCCTGCGCAGTTTTCCCGCTTGACGGACGTGTTGCACGTTTTGAGCCGCGAGCCTTGCCTGGTCGGTCCGGTTGGGAAGGCCGCTGCCCTGAAGCTTGCGCTCAATCAACTCATTGCGGCTGAGACGGCTGCCTTTGCGCTCAGCCTGGGGCTGATCCAACGACACGGCATCTCGGTCGATCTCTTCATGGACATTCTCCGCAAGAGCGCGCTCTTCGCTCCCACCTTCGACAAGAAGCTCCCTCGACTTCTCGCGAGCGACTACTCCAATCCGAACTTTTCTGTGGCGCACCTCCTCAAAGATGTAGACCTCGTTCTCCATGAGGCGTCCGTCTGTCGATTGGAAGATCGGAGCTTGGAGGGTGTTCGATCCCTGCTTGCGAAAGCCGTTCGGCAAGGTCAGTCCACTTATGACTATTCAGCTCTGAACGAGGTGGTGCGTTCGGGAAAGACTGTTCAGTAAAGCTTCGAGGATAATTCCTGTGCCAACGTAGACGCAGGATGAGCGCATTCTGCCTCTATCTCAGTCGATGAAGTCTACGGCGGACTTCCTCAAGGTCTTCATCTGTTTTCGCAAAGCAGAACCGGATGAATCGATGGCCATTTGGTCCTGCGAAGAAGGCTTCTCCGGGGACCCCCGCCACACCGGTTTTCTCCAGGAGGAACATCGCGCGTTCTTTGCCTGTCTGGCCTGGCAAACGCGACACATCCGCGAGCACATAGTACGCTCCCTCGGGGACTGATGGCTGCAATCCCACATCTTCCAAAGCGCGACAAAACCCGTCACGTTTGGCCTGATACTCCTGCGCCAAAGAAGTGTAGAAGGGTGATCCCAACTCTTGAATGCCCACGGCAACCCCGACCTGGAGCGGCGCCGGCGCACAGACATATAGGAGGTCATTCATCGCGCCGATGAGCTGCGCCAAGCGTGCGTCGGCGACGCTATGCCCGATCCGCCAGCCTGTGACGCTAAAGGTTTTCGAATAGCCGCTGATCGTCACCGTCCGCTCGGCCATCCCCGGCAGCGTCGCGATACTGACGTGGGTCCTCCCGTCGTAGAGAAAATATTCATAGATCTCATCCGTGAACATGAACAAGTCGTCGCGACACGCAAGCTCGGCGATCACGCGGAGCTCTTCTCGTTTGAATACCTTTCCGGAGGGATTGCCAGGTGTGTTGACCACAATCGCCCTGGTCCGGGGTGTTATCGCCCGAGCCAGGTCATCGGCAGAGAACCGCCACTCTGCGGCATGGAGAGGCACGATGCGAGGCACCGCCTCGACGGCCACGAGCGCACTCAAGTGGTACCCGTAGTACGGCTCGAACAGAATCACTTCATCCCCTGGATTGAGCAAGGCTAGACAGGCACAGTGGAACGCCCCTGTCGCACCCGCGCTGACGGTGATGTTGGTTTCAGGATCAGCGGCGAAACCGTTGTACTCGGCCGTCTTGCGGGCGATGGCCTGCCTCAACTCCGGGAGCCCATCAAATCTCGTGTACGTATTCAGACCGCCTCGGATTGCCCGTACCGCCGCGTCAAGGACGACTCGAGGGGCCGGTGTGTCGCACACCCCCTGGGCCATGTTGATCCCCTTGACCTTGGCGCAGGCCTGGGTCATGGCGCGAATCTCAGACTGGGCCAGCCCAACCATGCGCTGATTTGCGTTGCGTGCCACAGCCGTTTATCTCTTCGTCGACTCTGGATTTTGTATGCCTAGAAGGCACAGGAGGCGATCACAGCTCCTCCGCCTGACCCCGGCCTCGTTTACCTGACACAGCGGCGTAGCTCACGTCAAGCCGGGATGCGATGAGGAAGGGCCTGAAAAACACGACGGGCCCGACCAATTCGGCCGAGCCCGTCGCGCGGGAGAAGGGTGGGGTCAAGAAGTCTTGCCGCCCTTCCTGAACACAGTATAGTAGGTGAGCACCTTTTTTACGTAGAACTGAGTCTCCTGAATCGGAGGTATCTGCTGCCAGCGTTTTACGCGGTACTCTCCCGCATTGTACGCAGCCAGCGCGAGCGGCAGATCACCGTGGAACCGGTTCAACAGGTAGCGCAGGTATTTTGCCCCTCCGGCAATGTTCTCGACAGGATTAAATGGGTCCGCGACTTTCATGGCGGCTGCTGTGCGGGGCATGAGCTGCATGAGCCCCAGCGCCCCTGTCCGTGAAACTGCAC
>CAZZPI010000252.1:241-4524 GCA_964655865.1 uncultured Nitrospiraceae bacterium | reverse complement strand
TCTGCTCGCCGAGATTGAACGCGAGGCGGCTGGCCGGAGGGCTCACGATCGGGTTCAAGGCGGCCTTGATCGACTCGCTGACGGTCCGAAACTTCCCCTCGTTGACCGCGGAAACGGAATACATGACCACGAAGAACGCGAACAGGAGCGTGATAAAGTCGGCATACGAGACCAGCCAGCGCTCATGGTTCTCGTGCTCTTCATGTTTATGTTTGGCCATAGAAACAATTTCGCGATTTGGCGATCTGGTGATCGGGCGAAGGAGCGAGTGAGGAAGGTTCTCTTATACTTCACCAATTCACGAAATCACCAATTCACCAGATTACTTTTTCTCCTTCGTTTTCTCGTTCGCCGACAGGAAGCTTTCCAGTTTCTCTTGGAGCAAGCGTGGATTCTCGCCCTGCGCGATGCCGAGGAGACCGGTGATCATCATCGTGCGCAGCGCGGATTGCTCCTTCAACTTCAGCTTGATCTTGTTGGCCATGGGAAGAAACAGGAGATTCGCCGAACCGACCCCGTAGACGGTCGCGACGAATGCCGTCGCGATCCCGCTCCCGAGCTTGGAAGGATCGGCCAGGTTTTCCATCACGTGGATGAGACCCAGGACCGCACCCAAGATGCCGACCGTCGGGGCATAGCCTCCCGCCGCTTCCCACATCTTTGCAGCGGTCGTTCCTTCCTCTTCATGATGCTCGACCTCGATCTCGAGGATTTCATGCACGAGCTTGGGATCCGTGCCATCGACGATCAGTTGGATGCCTTTTTTGAGAAAGGGGTCCTTGATGTCCTTCATCTTGCTCTCGAGGGCTAATAAGCCCTGTTTCCGCGAGACATTCGCCAGGTCGAGCAGCTGAGTGATCGCTCCCTTAAAGTCGAGACGGGGACCGCCGATCGCAAGGGCCAGCACTCCGAAGCCCCTGATTACGACGGGCATCGGGTTCTGGACGAACAAGGCGCCCAGTGTTCCGCCGATCACGATCATGAAGGCGGTGAGTTGCATGATCGATCCTGCATGGCCTCCCTCCAGGGCTTGACCTCCCAGGATAGATCCGATGGCCAGCGCGATCCCGATGAGCGTTGCGATGTCCATCTTGCTTGGCCTAATAAATCAGCGGCTTATGTCAACACCTTCACGAATCGTCTCACCCTCCCTCCGTATGCTTGCGCCGATCGGAGTCAGCCTGTTAGGGTGACGACTACCTTGGGGTCCGTCATATGGAGGCCTGGCATGACTTCCCTTGATTCATTGATGTTGGATGCGAAGCAGGCCATCCTGGATGAGCACCACAAACGGTTTCTGGCACTCCAGCGAGAAGGTCGATCGGAAGAGGCCCTTCGACAATTCCAGCTTACGCTCTCCTGTGCCAACGACGTGTTGAACGAATCACTCCTTCTCCTCACGCGCATTCTGGCGTCGCAGCAAGGCGGCGAGCCCCCTGACTCCTCGACTTCGTGCGCTCCCGAGCCGCGAAGGGCGCGTGAGCGATTCGGCTCCTCAGCAGTGATGGGTCGAGCTTGTCCCGTCCAAAAGAAAGGCGAGCCGACCTGCTCGCCACTTTCAATCTGTCGTCAGCAGAGTCCGAACGCGCGATTCTAACGGCGTACCCGTCATGCCGATGTCACTGAGTGTGACCGAGCCGCAGGGCCGTGAAGTGAAGCTTCTTGAGCGTCGGCGGCGTCCGCGCATTCGCTCTCACTTGAACATCTTCTCGATCTTGTCTCGAAGCGTCTCGGCCGTGAAGGGTTTGACGATGTAGTTGGTGACGCCGGCCTGGATGGCCTCCATCAGATTTTCTTTCTTGGCCTCGGCAGTCACCATGAGGACCGGAATTGTTTTCAATGCATCGTCGGCGCGAATCGCCCGAAGAAGTTCGATCCCGCTCATCACCGGCATGTTCCAATCGGAGATCACGAGGCCGTACGTCCCCGCCCGAAGCTTCGCGAGCGCCTCTTGCCCATGCTCGGCTTCCTCGATATGGCAGAACCCGAGTTCTCTCAGAATCCCTTTGACGATGCTGCGCATCGTGGGCGTGTCGTCCACGACGAGGACGGTCATCGAGAAATCAACCGGCATCGGATCAATCCTTGTCGACGGGGCGTGCGTTGCTCTTCCGTCCCTCGTGGCGGAGGTATAGGCGATGACGGACAAGGACCGTCGCTCCGCTCAGCGTGGCTGCCCTCTTGCTGTTACCCCTGTCGTGACCGGACATGCATCCACGCTTGAATATCGCGGCGGACGAAGCGCCAATGCTTCCCGATCTTCGAGGCCGGGAGCTGTCCGAGGCGGGCGAGTTTGTAGACCGTCGATTTGGGAACACGGAGGAACCGGGCCACGTCTGCAACGGTCAGAATCTCGCTGTCGTTGAGAACGGATCCGTCCCTGTGCATGTCGGGTGTCGTGGTGACCGCGTTGTTCATGCCGGAACCGATATCGGCCGTCGGCATGGAAACTTGAGCCGGCGTGACATGCGAGACACGAGTCGGGTCGAGAAGCAGGAGGACACCCGCAGGGATCGCGGAGAGAATAGTGCGAACTTTTTCCCCTCGCCCCTTGCCTCTCGCCCCGCTCTGTATAGTTTCCAGCCGATGTCGCCGATGAAGGAAGTGGCGGTGGGCCTCAACGGTCAAGAACCGACCAGAATGGCGACAATCATCTCCATCGCATCGGGCAAAGGCGGCGTCGGCAAGAGTGTCATTGCCGCGAATCTGGCGGTGCTCCTGGCCAGGCGCGGGAACCGCGTCGTGCTCGCCGACTTCGACGTCGGGGGAGCCGACGCTCATCTCCTGTTCGGCTATCTCCATCCACAACGCACGCTCACAGACTTTCTCGCCCATCGGGTCGACGATCTGGATCATGTGGCCCAGGTGTTGCCGGTTGACCCGCGTTTGCGCCTCATTCCCGGGACGGGAGACACGTTGGCGACGGCCAACCTCTCGTTCCAGAAGAAACGGCGGCTGATCGGCCGGTTGTGTGACGTGCATGCCGATCTCATTCTGGTCGACATCGGCGCGGGGACCAACTACCACGCGTTGGACTTCTTTCTCATGGGGGACTGTCAAATAGCGGTCGCCACACCGGATCCCACCTCGGTTCTCGATCTCTATCGGTTCATCAAGTTAGCGGCAATCCGCCGGGTGTTGTCCGCCTTTGCCGCGCACGGGGCAGTGGCCGAAGCCATTTCAGACCGGGAATTTTCGAGCGTTGAGGAAGTCTTGGACGCCGTCGGGAAGACGGACCAGGCGGGCCGCGCGACGGCGGAACAAGCCCTGCAAGGGTTTGATCCCTGCCTGGTGGTGAATCGGGTTTCTGGTCAGGGTCGCATCAATGTCGTGCAGTTGCGCAAGCTGCTGAAGACCTATATCGGCGGCGACATCAGTTTGCTGGGGGAAATCCCCGAGGACCCCGCCATGGACCGGGCCGTCAAGCATTGTCGTCCGGTCGTGGTCTCGGAGTCGAGATCTTCATGCGCCGCCGCGCTGACCAGGCTTGCCGATGCGGTGCTCAAGCACATCTCGACGAGCAAGCAGCCGGCAGCGAACAGCGAGCGGCTCTGAGCTATTGGCTATTCGCCGTTAGCTCACGTGGGCGCGTCGGGCACGAAGCCGTTCAGCCTGGGTGTTAAGAACATGCCGAATGAGGTGATCGTGCGCCTCGCCGTCCAGGGAGATGAACTGGCTCGCGATCCGAAATCTGGTGTCGGCCAGGGGAAGGGGCGTGACGCGAATGATTTGGGCGAAGGCTTGGATGGGCGTAAAGGGCGGGAGGATGACTTTGAGCGCCAGCGTTTGTCCGACCTCACACGGGTGCGTCACGTCGAACTCAATGCCGCCGCCGCTGATGTTCACGTCTGTTACCTGCGCGATGGACACGCTGCCGGGATGGAGTCGCGAGAGGGAGACCAGAAGCGCCTCCAGCATCCAGTCGATCTTGCGCAGCCAGGGAAGGAGCGGAGAGTGGCCGAGCGCCTCCCCTTCCCTCGCCAGGAGGTCGATCGTCGGTTTTCTGAGGGAGGCCAGCAAGGCGTCGCCTGAAGTCGGTGGAGCGCCGGTCGCTTCAGCGCTCACCTCCCGGTCGACAAACCGATATTCGAGGAGCAGGCGATCGTTGATCCGCACCCACTCGCGACGTTCATCCGGGAAGATCACGCTTGTATCTGCTTCTCGTTCGGACGCCCACAAGGCCATCGTCGCTGGTTCCGTTCAATCCGCGTAGACCGATCCACTCTCCGAGACCACGTGTCCGTAACCGGCTCTCATCCAACCACGTCCTTGAAACGTCCTTG
>CAZZPI010000252.1:0-231 GCA_964655865.1 uncultured Nitrospiraceae bacterium | reverse complement strand
CCGGCGGCCAACATCGAGTCGCGACGGCTCATGCTCTCGACTTGGACGAGAAACTCACGCCATGTCCGATGGACGAGTCGAAGCCGATCTTCTATGGCGCGGTCGTGTTCGAGAAGCCGACGGGCCAGCTCAGGTCCGATCTCCGTCCGCGAGAGCAACGCTCCCCGGCGGGCGTAAAGAAAGGCGACTTGATCCCATCGCCCCGCCTCTGCGGCTCGACGAGCCTGTCGG
>CAZZPI010000251.1:2027-4552 GCA_964655865.1 uncultured Nitrospiraceae bacterium | reverse complement strand
CTCAAGGGGCGGGAGAATAGCAAATCTCTGGAAGCCCTTCCAGTGCTTATTTGGCTGTCTGCTTCCCCCCTCACCTTTTCTCCTCTCCCCCAGGTATGGGGGAGAGGAAAAAGAATCATATCCCTTGCCCCTCCGGGGAGAGGGCGGGGGTGAGGGGGTCTGAGCTATTCGCTGCTCGCCGTTTGCTGTTAGCTAAGAGCTTTGTGAAAACGAGACGACCGCGAAGCCGTCGTTCAAGCTCACCTGATGGATCGTCGCGCCGGCACCGGCCAGCTCGGATCGAATCTCCTGCTCGTCGGCGAACGCGTGCATGAAGTGGCCTTGCGAACAGAAGTCACCCGGCTGGTAGGTCTTGTTCGATCCGGGCAACAGCAGCAGGCGGCGGTTAAGGGCATCGATGAACCGTTGAACGCCGGTTTCCGGTTCCCGAGCGACGACAAAGTTGAGCACAATCTTCCCTCCCTGCTTCAGGTTTGAACGGAGACTGCGGACCCAGTCTTGCCGTCGCTGTTTGCCGGGGACGGAGCTGTACATGACGCCGGACACGAAAATGTAGTTTAGGTTTGATGGGAGTATGGGCGGAGCCAGAAAGTCCGCTTGGACAAAGGCCGCCCGGCTGTCATCCATCGCCGCTTGCCGACACGCGATGCGTAACCCATCTCGATTAGTATCAAGACCCACCACCCGGTAGCCATGCTGGGCTAAGGCGATGGACTCGCGGCCAGAGCCGGCTCCGAGGACCAAGACAGTTCCCGGGTCAGCCATGTGACGGCCGAGCACCTCTTGTTCCCATGTCGCGAGCGTCCACGGATATGCTTCTGTCGAAACCTGTCCATCCGAATTCCAGTAGCTGCGGTCGTAGTAGAGGCGAATCATTCTGGTCAACTCCTCGGGGGGCAGCAGGGCTGGGAGGAGGCCATAAAGGAGCATCTGAATTTGGGCAAGACGCCCCAACAGGCGATCGACACAGGCGGCGAAAAGTCTGATGACGAAAACGAGCATGCGCATGGTTCACGTCCCCGCCTTCGCAAGGTAGGGTGCAAGCATTGCCGCCGCCTCACCGGCGCCGCTCGGCGCCGGCGGTGCTTCTTGCCTTGAGGCCGAGAAGGCGCGCTCGAGCGAAGCCTCCCACCGACCGGTCTCGAAGTCTTTCATTGAGATCTCAGCCCCACAGCCGTATCGATGGAGATAGCTCACCAACGGCTCCTCGTCCACGAAGTTGTAGCGACGCACATAGACCACCGGTTTCTGGAGGGCCACGGCCTCGACCACGGTGGCGTAGCCCGGCTTGGTGACTATCGCATCGCAGGAGGCCAATGCTGAGTTGAAAGGAATGCGCATGTCGGGCATCGAATGGACCCGTGCGCAACTGCGCGGCACCGGTCCATCGAAGAGAAACCGGTATCCGCGCATCTGCTCCATCTGCCTGAACGGAACGTCGTCGAGGGGGACTCCGCCGAATCCGACCAACGCCAAACGCTCGTTCCGGTCCATCTTTAACGTGGATCGAAGCTGGGGAGTCGGCGGCTGTAAAGGCCCTACCACCGGCCCCACATCGGCCACCGTGCGAAACGCAGGCATCGGGAGCCCCGGCGCGATGCGGATCATCAGGTCCGCGTTCCTGTAAGCAAGTCGAATATGGTCGAGCGCGCGACGGTGAGGGTCATTGGTCGGAGTCCCCAAGCGTTCGAGCACCTGATCCCATGAGAGATTGCAGAGCCCGATCGTCCGCAGGCCGGCGCGTCGGCCTGCCTCGATGGCGAGGTGTGAAATATCCGACAGGACCAGATCGGCGCGGGACGCACGTAGCGCAGCCACTTCGTCCTCGAGATCGCTTTCCCAGGCGGCATGGAATCGCTCGTACGCGGCCCAGGTTGCGGGTACGTCGATGTTCAGGGGGCCGCGCTGCACACAACCGACGTCTTGCTCGGCCGGACTGACGGTCCAGTCGATGGTCAAACGCGGCCGGAAGAACGAAGCCGGCACGATCGTGCGCAAGATGGCCGACAGCCCTGGGACCAGCTTGCCCAACTCGTTGAGGACGGGGACGACCTGCGCGGCATGACCGAACCCGTGACCGGAGATGGAGCACCAGATCAAGGGCATAAAGAGCAGATGCCGAACAGCTCATAGCTGATGGCTAAGATGGAAGAAGGAACCACAAG
Organism: uncultured Nitrospiraceae bacterium; assembly: GCA_964655865.1. Lineage (GTDB taxonomy): Bacteria > Nitrospirota > Nitrospiria > Nitrospirales > Nitrospiraceae > JBBIJI01. The sequence goes on along the minus strand of CAZZPI010000251.1, from coordinate 2,387 downwards.
TGACTGAGAGGCGTCGAAGGTCAAGGTGTTCTGTGCGGGTGTCAGGGTTCAGAGTGTGGTTGGCTCTTTGTTTCAGAAGTTCTGCGATTCATGCTCGAGGGGCGCGATGTTGTATTCCAATTCAAGGTCATACTCGTCGATCAATTGATTAACGGCGGTAACGCCCAGGTCGGATCGGACCTCACTGATCACCAGGTCTATGGCCATGCCTGCGTGCCGGCCATATTGCTCGATGGCGGACTCGATTCGTGCTCTGGCTTCTTCAAGTTTCATGTGAGCCTCACCCTCTCAACCTTTGAAGGGCTACTTCATTCATAAAGCACGGTAGGACCGCAACCTACAAGGTTGACGAAGTCACAG
>CAZZPI010000251.1:0-2017 GCA_964655865.1 uncultured Nitrospiraceae bacterium | reverse complement strand
TCACAGTAGAAATGCCGCTGCTCATTTCTAAACTAGAGCGTCCGACAATTCGCTCGGGATTTTGGCGGCCGCATCATAGCACTGTTCCCGCCGATCCGACCAGATGGGACTTGCGTGCGGCGATGAAACGTTACTGGGCGGGCTGACCTGGGTTGGTTGAGACCGGCACTGAACGGGAGCGAGTGGCCCTGGCTTCCGCCTTGATCGTAGCAGACGGAGAAGGAGGCAAGGGTGCGCTGCTGGCCAGGTAGAGCGTCGCATCATGGACCACTTGCTGCATCAGTTCTGCGAGACATGCATCGATGACCTGTCCCTTCAGCTCTTGGATGGCCAAGGGCGTGGCGCCGAAGAGATTGTAGAAAGCCGAGCCTTTGGTCGATGTGCTGTAGCGCCTGGTCAGTCCATCCCACCGCTCGAAATCGATCGTCATGTGGGATTCGTAGCTGTATTCCAGCGGGATGACCGGCGCTAACAAGAACATCGATGCACCGATGAGGAACCCTTTCCATGCTGTCGCTCCTGCATGGGGGTCTACCGTTTCCTCAAGCGAGAGGCGTGCGGTGACGAATTTGGTTTCCGGCTGTAGTTGGCCGTAGCCTTGGTGGATGTGCTCCGAGAAGAGGTGGGTGGCCGCCAGCTCGCCAAGCACCTGGCGATCGAGTGCCGCCTGAGGAGTGACCGGTGCGCCGTTTTGCAGGACCTGAACGTCGCCTAAGACCACGGGGACTCGGTCATAGGCCTGAACGAACGCAGCTCCCGTCATCCCTTCGTCGATCGGGCGATGGGACAGCTCTATCCATCGCGCACAGCCCGATGAGGCGGCTAAGAGCACGCAGAGGACCGGCAACAAGAGTCGTCTTCCTCTCTTCAATACGGATTGCGTGGCAAAAGCGGGTGCTGTGGTCATGAAAACGTCCTACAACCGGCTTTGAGAATCCCCCCACCTTTTTCCTCTCCCCCAGATATGTGGGAGAGGGTGGGGGTGAGGGGGCGTTTGTATCCTCCAGGGAGGGCCGAAGGTCCTTGACGACTTATCAGAAAAAGAACGAGAACCCTCCGTAAGGCAGACTGGCGTTGAGGCCCAGGTTCGGATACCGCATGCCGGCATTGGAAATATGCTGAAACCGATAGCCTGCATTGAGGGCCACTTGATTGGTGAGAAAGTACGAAAGTCCCACGCCGGCGGTCAGAATAAAGTTGAGCCGGGATGATTCCTCTGGAACGCGGCCGGCCAGATCCGTCCAAAATGGCCCCCCGGTAAACTCGATATAGGGGCGAACCCGTTCGAGCGACGTGAAGGTGTACTTGAACTTGGGCGTAAAGCCGACCCCGTGCGTCAGTATAGGTTCTCGAAACTGGATGTATACCATCTCCGCCCCGAGAGTGACTTGTCCTCCATACCAGCCGTCGCCAACAGGATCGGTGAGCACCATGCCCCAGGAAGGCATGAACGCCGGCCCCTGCTGCTTGGTGACGTGATCGCTGGTGAGCCGGTGAGGGAGAAGATACCCGACGGTCAGCCCGACTTCCTGAGTACCGACGGTGAAACGAGGATTCACCTCGCCCGCGACACTCTCCGTGACCATGCTCAATCCCCCACCGAGGATCGCCGCGACGATCGAAACAACACGCGCCTGCATGCACCATCCATGTGAAACATGTCTCGGCTGGATCGGCAGGGAACTTGATCATGCCGGAATGACTCCACAAGCGTATCAGATGTTCTAGACCTGTCCAGGATAAGACAGGAGAGGAGTGGTCGGGGTTGGAAGGGGAAACAGCTCAGCGACCGGCATCGGGTCGCAAGCTATCCAGGCGTTCAGTATCTTGTGCGAGATTGGGCAGGCGGTAGCGCTGATCGATCATCAGGGCCCGTTCTAGGCATCTGGCCGCTGAGATCCGGTCTTTTCGTTGGATATAGATCTCCGCGAGCAATCGCAAGACGGCTGCTTCGCCCGGTTCGTTGCCCAATTTGATGAAATGTTCGGACGCGTTGTTGAGGCATAGTTCCTCTCGG
>CAZZPI010000250.1:0-4553 GCA_964655865.1 uncultured Nitrospiraceae bacterium | reverse complement strand
CGAGGGCGTTCGGTGCGGATTGGTCAAGATCAAGACCCTACGCCCCTGGCCGGAAGAAGAAATTCGCGAAGCCACCAAGAATGCCAAACATATCTTCGTCCCCGAGTTTAACGTAACTGGATGGCTCGCGAAAGAGATTCGCGCCAGCATCCCGAACAGCGACCGGGTCCATGCGGGTCCACACGTGTGCGGTGGGATGACGATGCCGCCGGAGATTATCGTGTCTGAAATCAAAACGGCTTTGGGGATGCGTGCGGTATCGTTGGCTGGTCGTGGAAGCTGATCGCTATACATGCTGAACGCCGGCAGCCAAAGGCCGTCGGCTTGTTGAGGAGGAATCCATGAGCAAAGAACGGATAAAGATCTCGGAGGCCCTGTACGATATTATGCCGTCCGACTACCAGGACTTGGTCCAGAGGGCCACCTACGGTAGAGAAGACCGTGGATGGAAGGATATCGGCACCTCCAAGGAGCTCATCGAGCAGCACTCCCTCTGCGCTGGCTGCCCGGAGTCCATGGCCTTCCGGTACATCCTGGCTTCCCTCCCCAACCCGGAGGATACCGTCATGGTCGGCTCCACCGGTTGCACCAGCCTGGTGTTCCCGATGGTGGCTGTGCACAACATCCACTCGCTGTTCGGAAATCAGAACGCCATCGCCTCCGGTCTCAAGCGGGCGCTAACGGTGCGCTTTCCCGGTCGTGTGAAAGACGTTGTCGTGCTCGCCGGTGACGGGGCCACGGTGGACATTGGCCTCGACATGACGTTGCAAGCATGGTTCCGGCAGGAGAAGTTCACCACGATCTGCTTCGACAATGAGCTCTATGCCAACACGGGCGGCCAGGAGAGCGGTCTCATGCAGAAGGGTTTCGTGGCCAAGATGGCGCCTGTCGGCAAGCAATTCGAAAAGGTCCGGCTGCCGGAAATCGCCCGTGAATCCGGATGCCACTACGTGGTCCAGTGCACGGTCAGCAAGCCGTCGTTGATCGAAAAGGTGATCAGGAACGCGGTATTCATCGCCCGCGAGCTCGGCCCGACCTATCTGCAGCTCTACACCCCCTGCATCCTGGAGATCGGCAAGAACAGTATGGAAGGGCTTCAGGAGATGCGCGATTCGGAAAAGCCGGCCGAGCGATTCTCCTACAAGGAATTCGTCAGCGAACCGGCCAAGCAGTTCCTGGCTGAGATGGCCGCCAAAGAGAAGGAAAAGAAGGCGGCGGCCAAACAGTTGGCGTCACAGGAAACCTAGTCCGAGTCAGGAGGAGTACGATCATGATCAAGAAACGGCTCAATATCCGGATGTCGGGACTCGGCGGGCAGGGCGCAGTGACGGCCGCGCACGTGATGGCGATGGCCGCGAACCGGGACGGTAAGTTCTCGATTTCCAATCCTTTTTTTGGTGCGGAAAAACGCATGGCACCCGCGGAAAGCTACTGCCGGATCGGGATCGAGCGCATATACGATCGCGGCGAACTCGTATTCCCGGACGTGATCGAGGTGTTTCATCCTCAAGTCATCACCATGGGTAAGAGTTACACGATGCCCTTCTATTCCGGCATCAAAGAAGGCGGGGTAGTCATCATCAACTCGGACCAGCCCCTGCTCTCGGACGAGGATGTTCAGCGGCTCAAGGATCTGCACGTGGCGGTTTTTTACATTAACGGCACTCAGATCGCGCTGGAGATCGCCGGAACCGAATTGTCCACCAATATGACCATGATCGGCTCTGTGGCCGGCATCACCCGCTGCGTAACAATGGAAGCTCTTGATGCCGCATTACAGGAACGGTTTGGAAAGAAGTTCGTGGCCTCCGGCGGCACTGCTTCGCTGGACGAGGCGATCAAGAAAAAATTCGCCAAGAAGGAAATGCTGCTCCAGAAGAATCTGGCCACCGTGCGACGAGCCTACGAGATGGGCGTCGAATGGGCGGACAAGAACCACGTCGAGCTGCGAGTCGGCAATCCCGCCGTCGCGGCCTAAGGAAAAGGACTGTGAATGTATAACGTCGCTCAAGTCATCGAAGAAAAGTGCGTGGCCAAGAAGGGGTGCCGGCTTTGTATCATGTACTGCCCCGAGGCCAACTGCCTGGATCTGAATACGACCAAGATGGTGGCCGAGGTCAACATCAACCGGTGCAAAGGCTGTGAACTATGCGTGGTCGTCTGTAACGCAGCCAAACATCAGGCGATCATGATGCAAGCCGTCAGTGCGGACGGCAGCTTGATGAGCCAAAAAGGAGAGTCGGCGGCCTTGGGGCAGGCTTATCAAGGCTGACGCCCTTTGAACGAGCCGTAAAACCCCATAGCGCCGCGCTATGGGGTTTTTTTATTGGCGACGCTGTTGACCTCATCTATCGGGGTTCGAAAGTATGGAGTACGAAGACAATATCCTCGAAGAGCTCCTTCACGAAATCTCCGGCGTCCTCCATGAATTTCCTAAGGCTCTCGAACGAAAGGCCGCCATGGTTCAGGCAGGGGGCAAGGATCCGGATCTCGTCGAAAAGCTCGTCAAGGCTGCTGATACCATGCGCGATAGCGGCAACTTGTACCTGACCTGGGCGAAGCATTACGCCGCCTTAGCAGAAGGGAAAACAGACGCCTCGTCGGATGAAGACGAGACCGAGGACTTCGACGTCTAACAGGATGCTGAAAATGCCCGCCAGCTTCGTTCTCGCATCGCTCAAGCCCTCGACGTACAAAACAGAGTACGACTCTCGGCCTTTCGCTCGCTACGGCCTTGCTGAGCGGCCATTTTGAGCCTCCTGATTCCCAACTCGACTCATTAAAAAAGCGTTCCCCTTCGCAAGCAAGTTTTGTTAATATACAGGGCTCTTCTGGTTGAAACCTCGGTCCCCGGTAGCTCAGTTGGTAGAGCAGCCGGCTGTTAACCGGCTGGTCGCAGGTTCGAGTCCTGCCCGGGGAGCCACATCCAGGGAAAGGTCGCCATCCGTATAGTAGGAATGGCGGCCTTTTTTCGTTTAGGATGGCAGCGTGGACGGCTGGCTCCCCTTTGACCCACCCCTCGTTCTCCGCAATGCCCATGCAATGACGATCCTGCCTCGATATTGGCCGCGGGGAGACCTACTCGCGGGGATCCCACGGGAGTCCCGCCTCTTTCGAGTCGCACCAGAGACCCAACTGCTGGGGTTCTGCCATTGGCAACCCGACCTCAAAACCCGTGGCACAATCGTCCTGGTACACGGTTTAGAAGGGTGCAGCGAGTCACACTATATGCTTGGCATCGCGGCGAAAGCCTGGCGCGCCGGTCTAAACGTCGTCCGCCTTAACCAGCGGACCTGTGGGGGGACCGAGCACCTCACCCCGACTCTTTACAACAGCGGCCTTAGCGGCGATTACAAGGGTGTTGTGTCAGAGTTGGCCAGCAGCGATGGACTTGATCGGATATGGCTTATCGGGTTTTCGATGGGTGGCAATCTTGTGCTCAAAATGGCGGGCGAGGTTGGTACCGCACTTCCCGCGCTACGTGGCATCTTGGCGGTTTGTCCCAATATCGACCCAACCCAATGCATCGCGGCCTTGGAGCGGCCCAGTAATCGGATCTACCACGACCATTTCCTTCGACGGCTGAAAGCGCGCATTGTGCGGAAGGCCTCGCTGTTTCCGGGTCGATGGGACGTGGGTCTTCTGAATGGGATGACGAGGATTAGAGATTTCGATGATCGCTATACAGCGCCCGACGCGGGTTACCGGAACGCAGCTGAGTACTATGATCGCGCCGGGGCCCGCCATGTCATGGCCCGAATTCAAGTCCCGACCCTGATTATCACCGCTCAGGACGATCCATTTATTCCCTACTCTGTGTTCCTCACCCCAGCCATCCGGCACAACCCCCAAATCACCCTGGTCGCTCCCCGCTATGGGGGTCACTGCGGATTCTTTCAACGTCGTCAACTCGACGAAGACCGGTACTGGGTGGAAAACCGGCTCGTGGAGACGATCATTCGATCCGACAATGAGCATTCAGCATGTTCGGTACCAGGCTAATCGGCCTTGGTTATTGTCGGCGGTATCGATTGCGGCTCAGCAGATGCCGTCGGCTTCAGCCGCAGACGTCGCCGGGGCACCCTGTCTCACCACGCCGCGCCAAACGGAGGGCCCGTACTATCCGACCGACGAGCAACGCCGAACGATGCCTGATCGCGACAATGATCTCACGACCGTCGCCCATCTCGATGGAATGGCACAAGGCCATCGACTTCACCTCGACGGTAGGGTTCTCGATTCGACCTGCCGCCCCCTGCCCGGAGGCTCTGTCGAAATTTGGCAAGCCTCTGCTAATGGGAGGTATCTTCACCCGCGAGATGCGACCAACCTCGCAACGCTTGACCCACACTTCCAATATTGGGGACAAGCCGCAACTGACAGGGAAGGCCGCTTTTCGTTTCGAACGATCAAACCTGGCTCGTACAAGGCTGGACGGGGCTGGACCAGACCGCCCCACATTCATCTGAAAGTCGACGTTCTAGGTCACCCGAGTTTCATCACACAGCTCTATTTCTCGGGTGATCCTTTCCAAGAGACCGACCTGATCCTCA
>CAZZPI010000249.1:0-4584 GCA_964655865.1 uncultured Nitrospiraceae bacterium | reverse complement strand
TGCTGCCGTCTCACGGAAACAAGGTGCAGTGCGAGAGGGTCCTTGGCGGCCATCGCATCAAACGAGGGGTCGCGTCTTGCAATACGACATTGACTAATTCAGCGTGCAAGGGGAAGCTCGTCAAATTAGCCGACGCGTGAGATTGTGGGGGCGCAACTGTCACTTATGTGCCTTTGTCGCCAGCGCAGCTGAACAGCTATTGTGACGATTGCGTCAAGAAGAAGGGAGAAGAAAGGAAAAGTGGAACCGAAGGTGGCCGAAGGTCTGTGGGGCTCAGGTGGGTCGGACACGATTAAGCCAGTCGTCAGGGTGGCGTTTGGCGTGAGCGATGGCTAGGATGCGGATCTCCTTCGAGAGTTCAAGAAATACCAGGGCATAGGGGAATCGTGGAAGTAAGACCCTTCGGATCACAAGATCATCGGCAGTATTGGCCAGCCGGGGGGATGAGAGAGGACGAGACTGGATCGCGTGCTGTGCCCGATCGACTTCCTGCAGGAATCTGCTTGCGAGCCCGGTTTGGCGAGATTCGTACCATGCCGCTGCTTCGGCCAACTCCGTCATAGCCTCGGGTGAGAGGCTGACGGGTTTCACCGTTTTGGCAGGCTATGGAAACGCATTGCCGGGTTTCCCGCGTCTGTCCCATTCGCAGTTTTCCGCAGTGCGCCAAGTCTTGATTAGGCTGTCGACGTGGGGTCTACTGAATGTATGAGGCACGGTTTGCTGCTCGGTTGCCTCTTGAATCTGCTTCTGCTGAGCTGTGCTGGCTTAGTCATGGAACGGCCTGAGCCGGCTGTCGGATCGTCGATCCACGATCCTAAAGAGCAAGGGCGGAAGAACCTAGAGGCGATCCGGGCGTTGTTGGCCGAGCAGCGGCAACGGCAGGCGGCCGGCGTCGAATCTCGCAGTGAGGGGAACCGGGAGCAGGAATCTTCCTCGTGGCCGCCTGATTGGCTGGCCTCATTCTTTTCGCAGACCCCTACCGACATGTCGGCGCTCGATCGCGGAGCGCTCTATGCCCCTGCTACGTCCCCTATGCCGAGGGGGAGTCGCATGTCTTCGGCTGACGTAACGGCTAAGACTCCTTGGGTGCCCCCGTCTGCCCGTGGCTCCGAGGTCGAGCCCGGGCGGATGGTTCCCGCCTATACCATCCCCGCGCCGGGTGGATCGGGCTATCCAGACAGGATCCGGTGTGTCCCCGACCTACTCGGCGGGCAGCGGTGTCACACTGAGTAGGGTAGTACTGTTTCGGCTCGATGCGGGGAGCAATGCTGAGCTTGTGGTTGGCGGCGACCAGATGGGCGACAGCAGAGACTAGCCCGTAGAACAGATTCGTGTTCGCTGACTCTTGACCGGCAAGTGCTCCCGGAATAGATTAGTGGCATGCGATTAATCGTGGCGTCGGCGCTCTTCCTAATGTCGGCCATTGTTCCTGCGTGGGCCGCCGATTTCGATCCTGATCAGCCGTTCGAGCAGGGGGTTGCGAGAAATCTGCTCCATTCGCTCCTCGATCAAGCCCTCGATGCGCTCGATGATCACCTGGAGATCTCTGGCACTATCGATCCGGAAGACGCCGCGGGAAGTCGCCACGGGAATTTCCGGTTCAAATTCTATCCCGAGGGAAAATCCAACTCGGATCGCCATCTCACCGCTGAAGGGTGGTTCCACTTCTCTCCGGAGGCCGGGCAGCAAGATTGGCATTTCAGATTCAAGCTGCCGGAAGACCGCGCCCAGAGAGCTCCTCTCCCGTTCGAAGAACCGTTGTAGGTCGGGTAGAAAGAGTTGTTGCCCGCTCACGCGTCACGCTTGGCGGCCACTAGGTTTATCCCTCCCGACTCCGGTATAATCGCCCGATTCTGATCCAACCACAGGAGTCTGATATGGCTGAGAAAGACGACAGGAGACGTGCGTTAGACCTGGCTCTGTCCCAGATTGAGAAGCAATATGGGAAGGGGGCCATTATGAAGCTCGGCACGGCGGAGCCGCCGGTCAATGTCCCGGCGATCTCGACCGGATCGTTAGGCTTGGACATCGCCTTGGGCGTCGGCGGGTTTCCGCGCGGGCGTGTGGTCGAGATTTTCGGCCCCGAAGCGTCGGGCAAGACGACCTTGACGCTTCATGCCATTGCCGAAGTGCAAAAGTCCGGCGGAGTGGCGGCCTTTATCGATGCGGAACACGCCCTGGACCTGGGCTACGCGAAGAAGCTCGGCGTGCATGTGGACGACCTGCTCGTCTCTCAGCCCGACACGGGCGAACAGGCTCTGGAGATCGCCGAAACATTGGTTCGGAGCGGCGCGATCGACATCATCGTGGTCGACTCGGTCGCGGCGCTCACGCCGCGGGCCGAGATCGAGGGCGAGATGGGTGACGCCCATATGGGACTCCAGGCTCGCTTGATGTCCCAAGCCTTGCGAAAGCTCACGGCCGCCATCGCCAAGTCCCTCACGACCGTCATTTTTATCAATCAAATCAGGATGAAGCTCGGCGTGATGTTCGGCAATCCGGAGACGACTACCGGGGGGAACGCCCTGAAGTTCTACTCCTCGGTTCGTCTCGACATCCGCCGGATCGAATCGATCAAAGAGGGGCAAGACGTGACGGGGAGCCGCGTCCGCGTCAAGGTCGTGAAGAACAAGATGGCGCCGCCGTTCAAACAGGCGGAGTTCGACATCATGTTCGCGGAAGGCATTTCGAAGACGGGAGAGCTCATCGATCTTGGAATAGAGAAAAAGGTGCTCGAAAAATCCGGTGCCTGGTATTCGTACAAAGGCGAGCGGATCGGGCAAGGGCGCGATGCGGCGAGAGAGTATCTGAAGCAGAATTCCGGCGCGGCGAAGGACGTCGAAGCGAAGTTGCGCGAGCTGGCGGGCGTGCCCGCCCGCGCGGGCGAGAAGCGGCCCGAGGGTAAGGACGAGAAACGAGAGGACAAGCGGCCACACAAGGTCGGAGTCTAGGAGTCTAAATGGAGGATCGTTGCCCCGAGTTCGCAGGTCGGTCGGACGAAACGCTAAGTCTTCCGTCGAGGCATGGTTCAAACTCGCCATAGGATATTTGGCGCGCTTCGACCGGACGGAGGCCCAGGTTAAGGCGTTCTTGACCGAGAAAGGTGCGACTGCACCCCAGGCCAAACGGGCCGTTGAGCGGCTGAAACGTCTCAAGTATCTCGATGACGCCTCCTATGCCCTGCGATGGATTGAGAATCGATTGGCCCGCAGGCCGATGGGGAGGGAGCGGCTCAAGGCGGAATTGCTGGCGAAGGGATTACCGGAGCGACTGGTCGAGGAGACCATTCGGGTTGCCTGGCGGGGGGTGAGTGAGCGGGAGTTGGCCTTGCGGGTGGTGAGCTCTCGAGCAGGTCGTGGAACAGAACGGGACCTGCGTCGAGCGATTCGGCTGTTGCGTCAGCGCGGTTTCGATGAGGATACGATCGAAGCGGTCATTCGACGTGAGGATCGGGACGACCGGTAGGACGGTATGAAGAACAGCGCGCAGGAGCTGCGACGAGGGTTCGTCCGCTACTTTGAGCAGCAGGGGCACCAGGCAGTGCCCAGCTCGGCCCTGATTCCTCAGGCCGATCCGACCTTGCTGTTCACGAACGCCGGGATGAATCAGTTCAAGCGGGTGTTCCTTGGCGAAGAAACACGCCCGTACAAGCGGGCGGTCTCGGTCCAGAAATGTCTGCGGGCCGGGGGCAAGCACAACGACCTGGAGAATGTGGGTTACACCAGACGGCACCATACCTTCTTCGAGATGTTGGGAAACTTCTCCTTCGGCGACTACTTCAAGGACGACGCGATCCGGTTCGGGTGGGAGTTTCTCACGCACACTGTCGGACTGGCGAAGGATCGGATGTGGGTGACGATCTTTCGCGAAGACGACGAGGCGGACCGGCTTTGGAAAAAGATCGGGGTGTCGGCCTCGCGCATCGTGCGCTGCGACGAGAAGGACAACTTCTGGCAGATGGCCGACACGGGGCCCTGCGGGCCCTGTTCTGAGATTCATTTCGACCAAGGGCCGTCGGTTCCGGGAGAGGATGTGCCGAACGGGGAGGGCGACCGGGTCATCGAAATCTGGAACCTCGTCTTCATGCAGTTCAACCGCGACTCGTCCGGGAAGCTTCATCCGCTGCCTAAGCCGAGTATCGACACGGGCATGGGGTTGGAACGACTCTCGGCAGTGGCGCAGGGCAAGCACAGCAACTACGACAGCGACCTCTTCGCTCCCTTACTACAGGCCGTCGCGAAGCGGGCCGGGACTCGCTACGGCGAGCATGAACCGGCCGATCGTTCGATGCGGGTGGTGGCTGATCATCTTCGCGCCATCGCCTTCTTGATGGCCGACGGGGTCCTGCCCTCCAACGAAGGCCGCGGCTATGTGCTCCGCAGGATTCTTCGGCGAGCCGCGCGACACGGGAGGCTGCTCGGAATCGTCGAGCCGTTTCTTCACGAGCTGACCACCGTGGTCGTGGATCAGATGGGCAAGGCCTATCCCGAAGTCAGGAGCGCCGCCGGCACACTCGCCGAGGCGACCCGCGGCGAAGAAGAACGGTTCATCGCGACGCTGGATCAAGGGCTCCCGATCCTCAAC
>CAZZPI010000248.1:3325-4585 GCA_964655865.1 uncultured Nitrospiraceae bacterium | reverse complement strand
CGCGTTAGCGACGGCGAGCACTGGTCTGACGCTCCCTCCAAGCTAGCTCGCCTCCTCTCCAGGGGAGTGGACCTGATTGCTCTCCAACTGCCCGCGTCCATCGGACAATGTTCCAACCCAGCTTGTTCTCTCGGATCTCGCGCGGGGGGCGGCTTGCTTGATCCTCGAATGCGCGCGTCGAACGAGCACCGCCCTTGATCTACAAATACGATGGATCTGGCGTGCAGCGTTGCGCGAGCACAGGAGGGCAACGGGCCTCACTCCTTTACACTTTCCCAAACGTCCTCTCAAAAAACTCCTTCGTCCTACCCATATGCTCCTCGACATCCGTTTGCAAATGCCTCGCTCCGGCTTGCCAGTCCTCCGTGGTATAGCCGACGCGGCGGGCGAGGAAAATGAATTCGTCGGAGTCGGCCGGCGGGAGGACCAAGTCTTTGGCATTGCCCCGCACCATTCGCAAGCCGTCGATCACCATACGGGTGAAGAAGTAGGCGTTCCGGAGGTTCTCCCCGTCCTGCCTGCTCACAATTCCGCACTCGACCAGCCCTGCCAACGCCTGCATAGTGTTGGGCGTGCGCAGCATGGCATGCTTGTGGCCGTGCATCACTTGAAGGTATTGCACCGCGTACTCGATATCGATGACGCCGCCGGGACTGAGTTTGACGTTGACGGTCCCAGGCTCAAGCAATTGCTTGATCTGCTGACGACGGAGGTCGAGGGCCGTGGCCAGATCCCACGGGGCCCCGCTGTAGACGTAGCTGTCGCGATGCGCTTCGACCTGTTTTCCGAGTGCGGCGTCGCCCGCCACATGCCGCAGTTTGATCAAGGCCTGACGCTCGAATGGGGCGGCGAGGCCGGTCGGGCTGTAGTAGCTCACAATTTCATCCAGCGAATTCGTGAGCGACCCTTTGCCGCCATGGGGGCGCAGCCGCACGTCGACATGGAAGATGCCTTCCTGCTTCGCCTCGATCCATTGCAGGAGTTCCTGGGCAAGCCGCTCGAAGTATTCGCTGCTCGCGATGCCGTGCTTACCGCTCGTCCGGCCTGCTCCTCCGTAGACGAACAGGACTTCGATGTCCGAGGCGTAACCCAACTCGCGGCCGCCGAACTTGCCCATCCCCAGGATAGCGAAGGGGCAGGGTTGCTCGTCCGCCAGGTGGGGGGCGCCGTACTGTTTGGTCAAATTTGCCTCGCAGTCGTGCAGGGTCCGGTCCATGATGACTTCGGCCAACTCGGTCAGCGCGAGCGAGAAATCGGCCA
>CAZZPI010000248.1:0-3315 GCA_964655865.1 uncultured Nitrospiraceae bacterium | reverse complement strand
GCTCGTGCTCGCGTCGACGATGTGTTTCATGTCGATGCGAAAGAGCTCGCGGTCCTTGAACCGGTTCACCACATCCTTCCGCGCATCGTCGGTTTTGGCGCGATCCACGAGGCGATCAAGCTCCTTGCGGAGGGAAGCTTTCGGCTTGATGAGCGGCGTATCGCGGTAGCGCTGCAGGAGCGGAAGCAGGTTCCCGTGTTGTCGGCGAAGGAAGTCTTCCCAGAGAAAGTCGCTGGCGCCAAGCAGCTTGGCGAGCAGGGGAAACGTTTTCACATCGCTCACGATGTCGAACTCGCCCCTGGATCGTCCCTGTGAGTCCTGAGCGACGAGCATGTCCAGGAATTGGTCATACGCCTCCAACGCCTTGCCTGGATCGGGGGCCCACGTGAGGGCATGGGTGAACTGCTTGATCAGGACTGCCGTGAGCCGGAGGTGCCGCTGGTCTTGCGGGTCGAGGATCTTGTGGCCGAACCGGTCGTGCACGAAAAAGCGGTCGTGAAGCTTGCGCCCTTCATTCTGAAACTGAGCCTTCGTCACGTATATGTTGCGCATGGCCAGTGCGTTGGCAAAGGCATACAGAAAGGCCGGTGTATCCTCCGAGCGGATGTCCATGATCGTGTCCGTTGGTGATTGACTGTTGTCAAAGCTGATCTGGACCGTATGAAGTAGTCCGCCGAATGTCGCGCGGTGACGGCTCAGCCGCTCGACCAGCCGCCGATTGACCTGCTGCCTCACGTCCTCGGTCTTTCCGAAATCCAGCAACCGGATCATCGAGGACAGGTCCTCGATCAGACGCTGCTGCTCAGGCTGGGCAAAGGGGGTGTCTCCGATGGGGGTCACGCGGAAGACATCCACGATCTTTTTCCGGGCGAGGCCGGGTCGGCTTTTCGGGCGCGCACGGGGGCGGCCGTACGGCTTCTGAGTGGGTACCTCCGGGGCGACCTCGGCAAACGTGTAGACCCGACCCTCCTCGATGTTCAGCCCGGCGGCGGACAGGAGCCCGCAGATAGTGGCGAACTCGGAGAAGTAATCGTAGGCGACGATCACGACGGTCCAGCGACCATCGGGTTGCGCTGAGACCACAGCCTGGCAGGGATGGTCGAGATCGAGCCGGGCGGCCAGTCCAATGTGCTGGGCGATCTCGGGCAAGGTGAACTGCTGGAAGTAGTCCGGATCCATCCGTGACACGAAATCACGCACCACGTCTTCTCCGGCGTCCTTGCAGAGAGGGCTCAGGCGTTCCAGAAACCGGTCCTGACTGTTGAGAGGCGGGGGCATTGCGCGCACAGTATACCTGAAGGATCGTCGTTGAGTGAGAGGATCGTCACCCAGTATAATGCCGCACTTGATGCGCCGAGCGCGAACGCCATCTCCTTCCTCCGCTCCGTCTTCCGCCTACCCAGACCCAGCCCCGTTGCTGCTATCGTCGGGCCTTGAACCGAGCGAGGTCGCGCGTATCCTCACCCCATACGGGATTCGCGATCAGGCCGCCGCGGATGCCAATCTCCAATCCATGGCGGGAGAGCCGCACACCCGGCGACAACTCGCCAGACTGCTGCCCGATCTGCTGACTGCCATCTCGGAGACGGCGACTCCGGACCAATCGCTTGTTCATTGGGACAGGCTCCTCACGGCGGGGGCCAATCGGGCTGCCCTGTTCACCTATCTCCAACAATCGCCACGCACCTTGCACGTTCTCTGCGCCATCTTGGGCAACAGCGCTGCGCTGGCGGCGACGCTGATTCGTGACCCGCTGTTGGTCTACTGGTTGGCTGAGCAAGCTGTGCTTGCGACTGCTCCGTCACCAGGGGTACTCGCGAAAGAGCTCAGACGCAGCCTCTCCAGCGTCACGGCCAAGGAGCTGAAACTCGAACTCCTGCGTCGGTTCCGCCGTCGAGAAATGCTGCGCATCGGGGCGCGCGATCTTCTTCGCCGGGCCACCGTGCAGGAGACGACCGCGGCGTTGTCGGATCTGGCCACCGTGTTGATCGAAGCGGCGTATGCCGTGGTGAAAGAAGACCTCCGACGCCGCGTGGGAGTCCCGATGCATCGTGATCGGGATGGGCGGTGGCAAGAAACGGGCTTCGCGGTCATCGGGATGGGCAAGCTCGGCGGTCACGAGCTGAATTACAGCTCCGACGTGGATCTCATCTATATCTACGAATCCGATGCGGGAAGCACCAAAAGCGTCGCTTCTGGCTCGCGGAGCGAGATCACCGAGAAAACCCGTTCCGTGTCGAATGAAGAGTACTTCGAGCTCCTTGCCAGGGATCTCACACGGGCGTTGGCGGACCAAACCCATGAGGGCCACGTGTTTCGGGTGGATCTCCGTCTGCGCGCGGAAGGGTCGGTCGGACGGCTGGCCCGCGCGCTGGACGACTATGTCAACTACTATCGCCAGCGGGGTGCCGCGTGGGAAAGGCTGGCCCTGTTGAAGGCGTGGCCGGTAGCCGGCTCCATGGAAGTCGGGAAAGCCTTTGTTCGTCTCGTCAGACCGTTCGTGTTAGGGGCCAAGGGGCAGATGGCGGCCGCCGAAGACGCGCGGCGCTTGGTCGCGGAGGTCAAAGCGGTCAAAGAGTTGATCGATAACAAGATGGCCGATCGCGGGCATCTTCATCGGAACGTGAAATTAGGAGTCGGCGGGATTCGGGAGATCGAATTCCTGGTCCAGACGATCCAGGTCCTCTATGGCGCGCAGCTTCCGGCCATCGTGACCAGAGGCACCCTGCCGGCCTTGGACCGGTTTCAGCAAGTCGGCCTGTTCTCGGAGCAGGAAGCGGCTCGACTACGGGACGGCTACATCTTTCTTCGAGACGTGGAACACAAGCTTCAACTGGTGCACGACCTGCAGACCCATGCGTTACCCGAAAGCGAGGAGGAGCTGGAACGGTGCGCGGTCCGCATGGGCTATGCCGGCGCCGGACGGGAGACGAGCCTCCGCCGCTTTCGTGCGGACTTAGCCCGCCATACGGCCTTCGTGCATGAAGCCTTCCAGTCTTTGTTCGGCGACCCTGATCGCGCCCCGCTCCTAGAGGTGGCGAACCGCGTGGCCAGGCGGGCGCCATAGCCCGTCTGGAAACACGAAGGGCTCGGCGGGATGACCGCCGAGCCCTTCGTGTTTGTGTCCGAGCTATCAGCTATTTGCTGTTAGCTCTGGCAATTCTTAGTACATCCCTTCCATGCCGTGGTTGTGGCCATGGCCGCCCATGGGCTCTTTCTTCTCCTCGGGCAGCTCAGTGATCATCACCTCCGTGGTGAGCATCAGACCGGAGACGCTGGCCGCGTTCTGCAGGGCGCAGCGAGTGACCTTCGTCG
>CAZZPI010000247.1:0-4589 GCA_964655865.1 uncultured Nitrospiraceae bacterium | reverse complement strand
AGGATCGGGAGAAGGATCTCGCCGACGCCGAATGGAAAAACTTGTGGGATGCGACCGAAGTCATCGATATGGATAAGTGGTAGGAACTTCAATGTGGAATTAGGAATTTGGAATGAGAAACTGTGCGCGCCGGCACCAACATTCCTAATTTCTCATTCCTCATTCATAATTGTCCTGACTCACGCTGGCAGGAAATAGAACGCGATCGCCAGGATTAGATAGACCCCCATCAGCATCACACCTTCCATCCAATGTGACTCTCCGTCCATCGCAGCAAAGCCCAGGATCAACACTGAGATGGTCACGGCCGCCACTTCAAACGGTGTGAAGATCAAATCCAACGGAGGGCCGAACAGGTAGCTCGCAAAGACCAGCACTGGCGCCACCAAGAGAGCGATTTGTAGGCTCGATCCGACCGCGATCGTAAACGCCAGGTCCATTTTATTCTTCATGGCCACGAGGACCGCGCTCGAGTGTTCAGCTGCGTTGCCGACCAAGGCAACCAAGATGACTCCGACGAACACCTGAGTCAGTCCCAAGCGATGTGCAGTCGGCTCCAATGATTCCACCAAGATCTCGCTCAGGATCGCGATCAGGGTGGTCACGAGAGTCAGGATGGTAATCGATCGAGTCCGTGAACAGGGACGCTCATCAAGGGCGTGGGCATCACCCCCTTCGCCGGCAAAAAGATGGGAATGCGTCTTCAGTGAAAAGGTGAGACTCAACAGATAGATGAGAAACAGGACGACGGCGATTGCCAGACTGAGCGTCCCTTCGCTGGCAGGACCCCGATCGGCGGCCGTCACGTGAAACAGCGCCGGGACGACGAGGCCGACGGCTGCCAGGAGCAGGAGGCTCGCTCCCATGCCGGCGGCGGTTTGGTTGAACCGTTGACGCTCCCGACGATAGCCTCCCGCGAACATGGCGGCGCCCAGCACAAGCAGGATATTGCCGAGAATCGAGCCTGTAATAGAAGCCTTGACGACATCGTGGAGACCTTGCCGCAGGGCCGCCAACGCGATAATCAATTCGGCGGCGTTGCCGAGGGAGGCGTTGAGCAGCCCGCCGACGCCGGCGCCAACGTGAGTGGAAAGGTGCTCCGTTGCCTTCCCGAGCCATCCGGCCAAGGGGATGATCGCCAAGGCGGTCGCAAAAAACAGGAAGACCGGGTTTACATCCAGCAGGGAACCGGCGAGGGAGACAGGCAGGAAGACGAGCAGAACATCCGGCCAAGGACTGAACGGCCACTTCACACGGTCACAGTAGCACGAGCCTCTAGAAATGTCGACGAACCAGGAGCATTCCCGAAACGCTTTGTATTACCCGTTTCACCTCTGTCACGTCCGGACGCTGGAGCAACTGCTCGTGCGTTTCGATACGATTCATTTCATGGATTATATGGCCTTACGACTGAACCGGTTTTCCGGCACGACGGCCTACTTCGATCGCATGGGAGATGCGTTTCCGGACTTGGTGAAGAGCGGTCGCCTTGTGCAAGGGCACCAGGTGAGCGGCTCTTTAAGTCAGGAAGCTCGAGCGGCGATCAACGAAGACCTTGCGGATCCAGAGTGGCGCGCCCTGTTTCATCGAGGCTTGCGGGAAGATCGACGTTTTCAACGAGGGCAGTGGGATTTTTCACACGCTGTGAAGATCGGCCCGGAGCTGATCCCGGGTCCGGCCGCGTTGCTGGCTCTGCTGGAGGAAAGGTTTCAAAAAGAGCAGATCTCGATCGAGCAGCTTCAGCAGGCCGATGGAATCCCGCGGAGCTTGGAAGAGGGCTATCGCCTCGAATACAGTTTAGCCCTAGTCAAAACGGCCGCCGCCCTTCACCATACGAAGAGGCTCATGCATCAGCTCCAAGTTGCCGCGGTGACCGACTCGCGCATCCATTACAATCTGATGGATAGAAGCTTCCGCCGAACCGGAAAGGCACTTGAAAACATCCTGATCCCGCGCCAAGATTATTGAGAAAACAATCGCAAAAGCCTCGGCTTTCCAAGGTCTTACGGTTTGGTACAATCACTCTGAACACGATGCACCCCCCGACGCCAGTTGCGATTCCAGGTCAGTCTGAGGATGTTAGAATCGGGATCGGTACAGACCATGAGGCGCGTGTCATTGTGTACAATTGCGACTGCCATACGTATCACCAAGTCATTACGCTCTTGTGCCAGATCGTCCCTGGGATGAACTCGCGCCGAGCCTTTGAGCTTGCCTGGAAAATCGACCACGAAGGCCAGGCCCTCGTCTACAACGGCGACTGGGAGACCGCTGAAGGGATCGGTAAACAGTTAGCGGCAGGCGGGTTGCGGGTCGCAGTCCAATAAACCTTCAGTTGCCGGGAACCTGATTCCTCCTACTTGCCTTTCCTCTTCCCGTGATGAACCGGCCTCCGTATCTTGGTACGACGCACGGGTTTGTGCGCACGGACCGCCTTGTGAGTTGGCTTTACTTGATGCGTGACCTTTGGGGACTTCTTGGAGTTGGGACTAAGAGTGGAAGCCGCCGCCGCGGCGAGCGTACGGTTGAGTTTGCTCAGCATGTCCCCGCTGTAGATCCGCACCTGATACAACTCAAAAAGCTTGCTGATCGCTTTGGGGTCGCCTTTGCGCGCCAAGTTGAGCAAGCGACGGCGCTGGTTCATTTCTTCTTCTTCTGTATGAGATGCGGTCCGTCGCTCCATTGCTGACTCTCCTCTCTTTCCTTGACGCCCGGATTCTAGGCTTCCAAATCGGGGCGCCGAATTATATCCGATTTTGCATGGACTTACCATAGCTGATTGGACCGTTGGTCTAGTGAGCCCGTCGCCCTGCGATTCACTCTGCTTCAAAGCGCTCGCCCCTACGTTGTTGCCGACGGTTGTTCGGGAGCACAGGACTGACTATAATTTTTGCGTTGACTCCATCACCACTAACGGCCGGAGGACCCCATGGAACAGTGTGAAGGGCGACAACAACAGGCGGCAGTTGCGGACGATCCCCAAGCGCGGGCCCTCTTACGCCGCGCATTCGAGCACACGGCTCGGTGGCAACCGGACTTCCGGGGATTCACCGCTGATCTGACAGTGGGTATCAATGGAAAAGAAACGAGTGGACCGGCGATGGTGAAAGGTCCTCGCGAGGTCTCCGTTCAACTCTCGGATGCCGACGTGCAGAAATGGGCGCAGGACCAGATCGCCATGATCGCCGTGCATCGCGGTCCGAGGAGCTTTGAAGAATCAGACGGCCAATATACCTTGACGATGGAAGAGGACGGTCACCCGTTCGGAACAAAACTCATGATCCACGGGTCGAATTCGTTTTATCGGATTAAGGACAACCGGATCACGCAGATCAATCGCAAGATGTCGCACCCCGGCATGCCCCCGTTCGCTTTCACGATCAACATCGAGGAAAGCGCCGTTACACAGGACGGCAAAAATCTGACGACCAGGTACACCGTGTATTATTACTCCCCCACGGACGGGAAATTGAAGAACGTGGAGAGCTTCGCCGATACGCATGTACGCGTGGGCTCCTCGGACCTTCCTGCAACACGACGGATCATCTCGTTTGAAAACGGCGAAGTCGTCGTGAAGAGCCTCTCGTTCAAGAACCACAAATTACTCTGACCTTCCCCTCTCTCTCCTCTCTCCCCCGGCCGGGGAGAGGGTGGGGGGAAAAACCATGCGATAGTTCAATGGATCTTCGCAAATCGTTCCCACGTAGCATGCGGGTAAAGATGGAGGGCTATGTCCATGTTGCGCGTATGATCGATAAGTGTCGGGCCGTTCTGGCCGCTACGCAAGGCGAGTACATCTATCCCTGCCCCATGGACTTCCGCTTGTTGGAATACGCCGGGATTACCGATCAGCAATTCACAGAGGCAGTCAGAAGCAATCCGACCGATGAAGGAATGGCCGCATGGTTTCGGCAGGCCGCCAAGCCTCACACCCCTGCAGAGCTGGAACGGTGGAACCGCATGATGCTGAACCGAGGGCCCAGCACACCGGAGAAGCAGGAGTATTTCAACAAGTGTCGCGATGCCGTCGATCCCTCACGAACCGACATCACCGCCTGGGCGGACTTGATGGATCTCGAAGAAGGGCGTCCGGTGCCGAGACGCACCGGCACGATGGTAAGCTAGCGCGTCGGGTGAGCAACATTAGCGAAGCTCCCTCCAAGCTTACTTGTTACCCCTCCCTCCCCAGCGGGGAGGTGGCCTGATTGGTCTCCCACTGCGCGCGTCCAACAGAATAAGTGCTCCTTCCGAGCTTGCTCGGGGGTGTTCCCATTCTTGGACTGGCGCCTGCGTTGGCTCTACTGCGGCCGTCGAGGGAGCGCTTTCTGAAGCGCGGCCTCCGGGAGCACAGGACCAGCGCGGGGTTCCTCCAATCCTACTTATATCCCTCCCCGCTCGTCCCCCCTCCGAACCCGCCATAATTTCCCCCGAACCCTCCCTGCCCGCTCCCCCAATACTCGCCGCGTCTGATGCGCGCATAGGGATGGCGTAGATCGGGTCGACTGATCCACCAGAGGAACGCGAGCGATCCGATGCTCGTCAGTAGGGTGATCCAGAAACCGAGCCCCTTGAAGTGCTGGTGCGGCGCA
>CAZZPI010000246.1:0-4599 GCA_964655865.1 uncultured Nitrospiraceae bacterium | reverse complement strand
AAGTGGCCGTAGAAGACGTGACCGTGCGGCGTGTGCACCACGACCGGAACCCGCTCGAACCAGGCGGCGAGTCGCACAAGCACCCCGGCCTTCGACGTGTGGGTATGGACCACGTGCGGCCGTTCCTGTCTGAAGAGTCTCACCAGGGACCAGAAGGTCGTCACATCCCGCAGCGGCTGGATAGTGCGTCCGAGCGAGGGAATCATCGTCCAGCGGACGCCCGCCTTCTCGAGCCTCCTACAATTGGCCTCAGTCGCCTGTCGTCCCCCTTGGTCGGCCCAGGGACCGGTATCGCCCACCACGACGAGCGGCTCGAAGCGGGTCCGGTCATGGCGAATCGCCGTGAGCAGCGTATTCTGCGCCGATCCGCCGTTGTCCAATCTGGTGATGACGTGAATGACCTTGGCTCGTTCCATTCTGCCTTCTCGATTAGGCCGCAGCTTGGTACTCGTCGGAGGAGCCGTTCTGCAAACCCTGCTCGACGAGGAGACAGTGCTGGCGCCAGTTGTACTCTTGCTCGACCAGCAATCGTCCACGTCGCGCGAGCTGCCGATGAAACTCCGGGCTCTCTCGAAACCGACGGATGAGACGCCGCAACGCAGTCGCCAACGACTGGGCATCGGCGCCCTCGGCGACCAGGCTGCGATCCACTTTCAGCAGAATCTCCGGCGTCGCCGCCACCGGCGTCCCCAGGACCGGCGTGCCGCAGGCGAGGGCCTCGACGGTCACCAAGCCAAACCCTTCAAGCTGGGCCGTCGGCATGACCACAAGATCCGCCGCTTGATAGTAGGACGTGAGCTGCTCCTCCGGAACGAAGCCGAGCAGACGGACATGCGGGAACAGACGATGCTCACGAATCAAGCCTTCGAGGTACGGTCGCAACGGGCCTTCGCCGCCGATCAGGACCATCAGATCCTGGCGGACCTCCGTCGGCAGCGCGGCCACGGCCCGCACCAGGTTATCGAGCCCCATGCGGGGGACGAGGTTTCGCACCGTAAAAAAAATCAGTCCACGCCGCGGCAATTTGAGGGCGTCGCGCACCTGCGCCCGGTCGGGAGCCGGGGTAAACTGCGCCGGATCGGCGGCTCCGGGAGCCAGATGAACCTCCTGTTCCGGCACGGCGTGAATGCCGACGACCCGTCTGCGCATAAATTCGCTCAACACGAGCACTCGATGGCAGCGACGCATCACGGAGCCCTCGATGCGTCGGCGCGCCCAGGAATTCACCCGGCGACGGACGCCGCCGAGGAGAGAGGGCGGCCGGTCGTTCCTGGTCAGGTACTCTTCATGGGCCAGCGATAAACACACGTAGACCCATACCGGCGCCGTTGCGAAGCGCCGCGTGATGGGACCGAGGCCGGCCAAGGCCTGATGGATGAGGACCGCGTCCGGAGGATGCGTCGCACAGATCTGATCGAACACCCACACCGACTCGGCCACCGAGGACTGAACGAAGCTGAGCTCGTGTCGTCGGGCGACGTCGTACCGGTATTCCTTAACGGGCCCGATGTCCACGTAGAGTCGCGAATCGCCCCGCGGCGCGCGCGTCAGGATCGTCACCTGGTGACCCAAGTCGGCCAAACCCAAAGCTTGCTGGCGCAGGACCCGCTCCGCCCCACCGATCACTCGCTTCGCCGACACTTCGGCCAGGATCACGATATTCATACCGCCACCGCTCGTTCATGCGCGCACTGGCCGGCTGTCGCCCGCGCCTGCTGCCGCCAGAGCTCGAGCACGAGCACCGCATAGATTTGATCCGCCAAGTTGCGCCGCCCGCTCTCGTGGTGCTGCAAGAGCCATCGCACATAGGCCGGGTTCAGCCACCCGCCATGTCGGATCGCCGATTCGTTCAACACATCGTGCACCATCTCGCGCAAGTCCTCGCGGAGCCACCGTGCGAGCGGTACCTGAAACCCCTGTTTGGGACCGGTAAGAATCGCATCAGGGAGCACGCCCCGGAGCGCCTGCCGGACGAACCCTTTCTGGCGTCCCGCGGTAAATCTCCGGCGAGGCGGCAGATTCAGCGCAAACGCGAGCAGCGCGGGATCACAGAACGGGACACGCAGTTCCAACGAATGCGCCATGCTCATCCGGTCCGCGAGTCGAAGCAAATCGTCCGGAAGATACGTTTGGAGATCGACCGCCATCGCGCGATCCGACGGATCCTCGGACGGCCATTGATCAAACAGGCGCTCACGGACCCGTTCAGCCAGGAACGGCTGGAGTCGCTCGTACAGCTCCGGCGCGAGGGCCGATTGTCTCCAGGACTCGGATAGAAACGTCGTCCAGTGAACATACTGCGCAGCAGGCGCTTGGGCGCCGAACGACAGAAACCGTTTGAGCCGCCCCATCTGATCACGCGCCGTTTCGCCTTCGGGTATCCACCGGGCCACCCGCGCCGCCCCTCGGCGTAATATGTTCGGAAGTGTCGCGTACCGCGCCGCCCAGCGGATCCCCACATAACGTGGATAGCCGCCGAACAATTCGTCTCCGCCGACCCCTGAGAGCGCAACCGTGACGGTGCGCCGCGCCACCTGAGCAATCAGATAGGTGGGGATGGCGGAGGCATCCGCGAGCGGTTCCCCCAAGGCCGCGACAACCTGCGGGACCAGCGAGACCGCATCCGGGCGCAGGCGCTCTTCCGTGTGCTCAGCCCCGAAGTGGCGGGCCAGCAGCCGCGCCCGCTCGAGTTCGTCGTACGAGGCGTCCGCCGACGCTTCATACCCGATGGAAAAGGTCCGAATGGGACCGTTGGAGGTCCGGCGCATCGCCGCCAGAATCGCGGCGGAATCGAGTCCTCCGGATAACAGCAGCCCGATAGGGACATCGCTGACAAGGTGGGCCTGGACCGTTCGTTCTAATAGATAGAGGTAGCGCTCTGTTGCTTCCTCCAATGAGTCGGCGACCGCGCTTCCGCGTAGATCCCCGGGATAAGCATACCTGGTGAACGAGACCCGGCCGCGACTGAACTCGAGAACTTCGCCGGGGCGTAATTGATAGACCCCTTCATACAGGGTTTCGGGACCGGGTACGTAGAGGAACGTGAGATAGTCCAGCAGCGCCTGCGGACGAACGTCGCGATGCCCGACGCCTTGGAGGAGCGCGGGCAGCTCCGACGCAAATGTGACCCGTGGGCGTCCCTGTTTCCCCTCATGGAGAGCGTAGTAGAGCGGCTTGATGCCAAAACGGTCGCGCGCCAACAGCAGCGTCTCCTGCGCCCGATCCCAGAGGGCGAAGGCAAACATCCCCCGGAGACGATGGAGCATTTCCGCCCCTTCTTCCTCATAGAGATGCGCCAGTACTTCCGTATCGCAGCGAGTCGCGAAGCGATGGCCCTTGAGCTGGAGCTCCGTGCGCAGATCTTCGAAGTTGTAGATCTCCCCGTTCAAGACGACCCAGACCGTTTCATCTTCGTTGGAGATCGGCTGGTGTCCTCCGTCCGGATCGATCACGCTCAGCCGTCTGGCGCCGAGCGATACGCCCGATTCCCGGTGGACGCCCTGCTCATCCGGCCCACGATGGACCAAGAGCCTGAGCATCCGCTCCAATTGATCAGGCGGTCCGGCTTCCGTAAACCCGCAGATACCGCACATCAGTGGTTACTCCAGTAGGGTTCTCACCGACCGACTTGCTGCTTCTCAAGATGTCTCCCGCGCTCAAGGTCCTTCGGCTCATAGCCCTTTAACGGCTGGACGGTGAAGCTCCGCAACAGCAGGGCCATCAACAAGGCCAACAGCGCCCCCAGCAACGCCAGGACCGCCACGACCTCGCCGAATTTCAATCGCTCTCGCCACCGTCGCACCGACATCGCAACCTCCTTATTCCCTACTCGCAACGTTTCACCGCGAGCGCTTCGATGGAGGGTCCCCATCCCAACCGATCGGCTCCGATTACGACCGAGGCGCGATAGCTCCATCGATCCACGCGCTTCGCCACCCGGCGCCAGGAGAATGACTCTCGCCCCGCAGCAGCATACGCATCGGACTGAGTCGGCGGCGCCGTTCGGATGTCGATCGCCCCGAAGCCGCTGCGACGCAAGTGGAACGCGAGGGCCCGTCTCCCAAACCCGTACAGATGTTGGACGGTCAGGCCTCGGAGCTTCGATAGCGACCACTGGCGCAGCGCGTGATGCAGCGGACCGTTCGGCACCCGGATCAGGACGGCGCCGCCCGGTCGCAGAATCCGACGCGCTTCGGCCAGCGCACCGAACGGATCAGCCAGATGGTCGAGCACATTGACGAACACGATCGCATCGGCGGAGTCATCCGGCAACCCGCCGGGCGGCCACGCCCCTTCGCGGACGTCCAACCCTTGCTTCTGCGCGGCCGCGACCGCATCCGTCGAGGGCTCGAATCCGATGCCCTTCCACCCGCGACGCGCAGCCGCGGCCAGTAAACCTCCCATCCCACACCCCACGTCCACCAACAGGCCGGGTCTGCTCAACGCTCTTCCTAATTTCGACAGCACGTGCTGGTAGAGGTTGTCCCTCGCCGTCGTCTCGTGCTCGGACCGGAAGATGCTCCAGTATTGCTCTCGGTACCATCGACGCAGCTCCTGTTGATCGGGCAGCGTGGGGGGAGCCAGCAGGCCGCAGTGTGT
>CAZZPI010000245.1:0-4624 GCA_964655865.1 uncultured Nitrospiraceae bacterium | reverse complement strand
GCTTTTTTCATGGATAGAGTCGATACAACATTCGCGGGAAAGGGATCGTTTCTCGAACATGCTCGAGTCCGCAGATCCACGCCACTGCGCGTTCGATCCCCATGCCGAACCCGGCGTGGGGCACTGATCCATATTGACGAAGGTCGAGATACCACTTGAAGGCATCCTCCGGAAGCCCGTGTTCCTTTATTCGAGCGAGAAGCCTGTCATATTCGTGGACCCGTTGCCCGCCACCGATGATCTCGCCATAGCCTTCCGGCGCCAGCACATCCATGCAAAGGGCAAGGTCCGGGATCGAGGGATCAGCCTGCATGTAGAAGGCCTTGAGCGCGGTGGGGTAGCGATGCACGATGACCGGTCGGTCGAATTCCTGCGAGAGAATGGTTTCTTCATCGCCGCCGAAATCGTCACCTACCTTCGTCTGGTTTCCTTTTGCTTGGAGCAGTGACACCGCTTCGTGGTACGAAATCTTTGGAAATGGGGGGCGTACCCGTTCGAGCTTGCCGATGTTCCGCCCAAGGAGGGCGAGGTCCGCTCGCCGTGTTTCGAGCACACGTTCGACGATGAAGGAGAGAAACTCCTCGGCCAGATCCATCATGTCGGGCAGCTCGGCGAAGGCCACTTCCGGTTCCACCATCCAGAATTCCATCAGGTGCCGTCGCGTCTTCGATTTCTCCGCTCGAAACGTGGGACCGAAACAGTACACCTTGCCGAAGGCAGCAGCGGTCGCTTCACTATAGAGCTGCCCGCTTTGAGTCAAGTAGGCAGTTTCTTCGAAGTATTCTGTCTTGAACAGGGTCGTCGTGCCTTCGCAGGCATTCGGCGTAAAGATCGGCGTATCCACCAACAGAAACCCTCGGTCATCGAAAAAATTCCTGCAGGCGCGAATGATCTCATGGCGAACCCGCAAGATCGCCTGTTGCCGCGAGGACCGCAGCCACAAGTGCCGATGTTCCATCAAAAAGCCGGTTCCGTGCTCTTTCGGCTGAATCGGGAATGGGTCGGCAATCTGCAAGGCCGTTAGGTGCGTCACATCCAATTCGTAGCCGCCAGGGGCCCGCGTGTCCGCCCTGAGCGTTCCCGTCACAATAAGAGAAGACTCCTGAGTGAGGCTCGCTGAGATAGCGAATTGTTCATCCCCGACGGCTTTCTTGCTCACCACCGCTTGAATGTCTCCTGTGCCGTCGCGCACGATTAGAAAATGGAGCTTGCCGCTCTCCCGGCGGCTCCGCAACCAGCCACGAACGACGACTTCTTTGCCGACGTGGTGGGCAGCGTCCGCGACATACATGACAGGCATCTCTGTCTCCTTGGTGAGGACAGGTGCAGACTAACGGATTACCCGAAGCCGTTCAAGACGCTGCAAATTTCGACCTTGTTTGACATCGCGGACCGTCGGGGAGACAATCAAGGCATGATGGAAGCCGATTTTAGCCCAAGTTGGGACCCGAAGATCGTAAAGCCGGTGCTAGCGACTCTCCTGCTCGCAAGCGCCGGGTTTTCTGCTCAAATCACGTCTGCAGCGCCGCCCATCGAGTATTGCCCAAGCCGAACCCGGGACCAACAGATCGGTGCCACGACCCACCCGGAAAGCAAGGGCGGTGGGAGGGTAGAACCAGGGTGTGTCCCCTTAGTCGAGAAAAAGGACCCGCGTGACAGTCAGGAGGCTGGAGACCCTGAGAAACCCCGCCGCGCGCTCAAGATCGAGAATCTCCAGGCTGAAGTCTCTCGGTTCCTTCACAAACAGCGCCAGTTCCTCGAATGCTGCAAGACGGACACGGCGCAGCTCCAGACCATCGAGGAAATCGGGGATGAGGTCGCCGAGTTGCTCGAGACGGCCCAAACCGGGCTCTTCAGCGAGCAGATGAAACTCCGCGGCTTTACGTTGAAAGAGTTGATTCCTCCCGTGGCCAAGGCCCGTCAGGAGCTTCGGGATCTGCGCAAGGAGCTGGAAGGCATCGACACGGCGAGAGAGAGACGCCGGCGGCTCGATTATGAGGGAGCGGGGAAAGAATCGCTCGCGATTCAGGATGCAGAAGACTCCATCCAGCGAGGATTCCGTCCCTACCAGGAACCGACCGGTCCCAAGACTGGGCTTGAGATCGGAGCTTCGCCCTCCGTGGGAAAAGAAATCGGGAAGACGCCCACCACCGGCACGGCGATCGGATCGGAAGGCATCACGGGGCCCAATATCGGCGTGAATCCGAAGACCGGTCGGGAGATCGGGGTGACGGGGCCAACCGGGTTTGAGATCGGAGGCACCGGGCGGGCCGGACCCGGCATCGGGGAATCCAATTTCAATCGCGACTCCTCAGGCGTGGGATCGTCATTGCCAAGGTCGACAGTCGGCTCCAGTTTGCCTGACTCCACGGTCGGCTCCTCGCTCGGTCCGTCCAACGTCGGGTCGACGCTACCGAATACCTCCGTCGACTCATCACTGGGCGGATCATCGGTCGGATCGTCGATCCAAAATCGCACCACGGCCCCGTAGGCAGCTCGAAGCTCTTTCCTTCATAGGACCCGCGGATTACTCACGCGCGCTCAACCACCTTCAGCGGCGGCAGCGCCGTCCAGGTGTTGCCTCGGTTCACGCTCTTATAAAGCCCGCTGCCGTTCGTTCCCGCATAGAACACGTTGGGATCGTGAGGACTCTGCGCGAACGTACGGACGTTCAGCGTGGCGAACCCGTCGTTGATCGTCTTCCACGTCATCCCTCCATCCTCGCTGCGGTGCACTCCATCGCGCCCGGCTACATAGACGGCGCCCTTTCTCGTTCGGTCCAACACCATCGCGATAAGCATCTGATCCGTCAATGACTCGCCGATGCGCTTCCACGATTTGGCTCCATCCGTCGTCTTATAGAATCCCGCCAGCGTCGCCGCATAGACCGTGTCTGGCTCGAAGGGATCGACCTGCACGGAGGTCACGCCGAGCGCCCGTGAGGTCTTCACCATCTCAGGCGGCACCAGGCCGTTATTCACTTTCTCCCAATGTCCGGCCTGATCGACAGACTTATACACGCCTCCGCTCGTGCCGGCATACAGGATGTGCCGCCTCGTCGGGTCTATCGCCAAGCTCACGACCATCAGCACTTCCTTCATCCCCTCCATGCGCTTCGTCCAACTTTCGCCGCCGTTCTTGGACTCGAACACGCCCATCGTCGTCGCCAGGAAGATGTGCGTGTTGTCGGCCGGGTCGATGACGAATTGATTGACCACAGAGGTAATCGTGGCGTCGTCCAAGCCGGAACGCATCGAAACCCACCGCTGCCCCCCGTCGTAGCTCTTGTACACCGCGTCGCCCTTGGTGCCGGCATAGACAGTCGCGGGATAGAGGGGGTCCAAGGCCATGGCGATCACGCGCGAGTGGCTCATGCCCCGGGAGAGATTCGTCCAGGTCTGCCCGCCGTCGCGCGTCTTATAGATGTAGTCGTTTGTCGCGATATAGATGATGTCGGGATTCTTGGGATGGAGCTGAAGGACGACGATGGGATCGCTTCGGTTGCAGCCGACATTCGCCGCGATCAGGAAAACAGACGCACAAACCAGAGAGCCGAGTATTCTGCGCCGCTCTTCACACTTCACGCCTCACGCTCCACGAGCAGTTGCTATCGGTAGTTGGTAAACTGCAGATCGATCCCGAAGTCCTTGCCTTTCAGCAGCGCAATCGTCGACTGCAGGTCATCCTTGCTCTTACTCAGCACACGCACTTGCTCGCCCTGAATCTGCGCCTGCACTTTCAATTTTGAATCCTTGATCGCCTTCGTAATCTCTTTGGCCTTCTCAGTGGCAAGCCCGCTCTGAATCTTGGCCACCTGACGCACCGTGCCGCCCAAAGCAGGCTCGACACTCCCATATGTAAAGGCCTTCAGCGACACGCCGCGCTTTACGCACTTGGCCTTGATGATGTCCTGCACCGCCTTCAGCTTGTACTCGTCGTCCGACACGACGACCAGTTCCTTCTCTTTCTCCTTCAGCGTGATCTCGGTCTTTGTGTCTTTGAAGTCGAACCGCTGTTTGATTTCCTTCGTTGCCTGATCCAGCGCGTTCTTCAGCTCCTGCATGTTCACTTCCGACACGACATCGAACGAAAACTGATCAGCCACGATACCCTCCAGCTCAGAATCCCCCACCTATTTTCCTCTCCCGAATAGGGAGAGGGAAGGGAGAGGGACAAGTTGTCCGGTTAACAACAGCCGCCACCACCTGGAAGGCGGAAACCTTGTTGTTCATCCTGAGTAATCGCCGTTTGTACCCTGCCCGGCGAACCACCACCCGCGATGACCACCACTTCGCTGCTGGTAAATGGCTTTTTTAAGACCACATACCAGTACCACTGCTTCATGCTGTCGCTCAAGACGATCAATCCCAGCACCGCCACCGCCGCCACCAGCAGGGCATCCAGATACAGGGCGAAGGCCTGCCCTTTCGCCAGGGTCGCCGCCTTCCCCAGGAACATCCCGAGCATCTCATAGGACCCCGTGAGCGTAATCGCGCCCACAAAAAGCATCGGCACCGCCGTCACCCAGAGATACGACGCCTTCCACATCTTAATGAGCACGGTCGTCCCGATGCAGAGCGCCAGGGTGCCCAGCAGTTGATTCGCCGCACCGAACATCGGCCAG
>CAZZPI010000244.1:465-4630 GCA_964655865.1 uncultured Nitrospiraceae bacterium | reverse complement strand
AGCAAGCTTGGTTTGGCGGGCAGGCTCGCCGCTTGGCCGGTCAACGCACTGTATCAAGTACGCCTCCTTCCCTCCCGCCCCCGCGCCTGTCTGCCGACAGGCGGGTGCCCGTGTCGCTTGGCGCCTCAGCGGTTTTTCGTCACGAACCCTCATGAATAATGCGCGCGAGAGCCGAATCCAACGCTAGACGACCCGCCCCACACCGGCGATCGATTGTATCGGGCGTAAGCGATGCGGTCGCGTTGCGCGCTTTACCACAGAGCCCCCTTCGAAATAAGCGGGTCGGCTTCTGGGTTGGGTGATCCACGTTCTCCTGCGAACGCGCGGAGAAGAGATTCGAGAAACCACATCGCCCGCGCGTTGCGCGGACGCCGTCGAGACCTCCCTCAAGGCGGAGGAATCGGCACCGCTCGGCGCCGACAAGGCATCTTTCAACTTGAATCCGACACCCTTAATCGCAACGAGGTGGCACGGGTGAGCCGGGTCCCGCTCAATTTGCCGCCTCAATCGATGAATATGAACGTCCAGCGTATGACCGTCGACCGCGAAGCCGGGACCCCAAATATGATCCAGCAACCTACGACGACTAAACACCTTCGACGGATGCCGCATCAACAATTTGAGGATGGCAAATTGCGTCGGAGGGAGATCGATTCTCCGGAGACCTAGCATGACAGTATGACGGTCCGTGTCCATCTCCAACGCTCCGACTCGGTACACGCTCCGTTCCTTCGTCGAAAAGCCCGCCCGGCGGATGAACGACGTCACCTTCGCCAGAAGCAATCGATATCCCTCCTGACAAAAGTGATAGCTGTCGATGCCGCAATCGAGATCTCGTAGACACTCTTCTTCCCTGCAATGTGAACCAGGAGGAACAACCGTGATCATCGGCACGCGGTGAAGCATGGGATCCGTGCCAAGCATTTCCCAGCCGTCGACGCGTCGATCTACCAAGACCAGTGAAACCCTGTGCCGCGTCGCGATGACACAGACATCGGCAGCGCAGGAAGCTTGTCGAGTCACGTATCCGGCGTGATTCAGGTTCTTCAAGATTTCATCGGCGAATGACGCGTCACCCGTCACCAGCACGACAAACGCCTTGGTGCGGCTCCAGGGGCCGTTCCCGGAGTCGACTGTGAGCGGCCCTTTACTTGCTTTAAGACCAATCGAGTTTTCTCGGCTTGCCACAATACCCAGCAGCCCGACCAATCCCGAGGCAAACAGAAGGATCGCACCGGGCACAGGGGGGACTGCCACGAGTGGTGCGGATCCCGCTTGACCAGAGACGCCGGGGCCGAACAGTCGAATCCGGTCCCATACCGGGGACCGTCCCTGCGCGAGATTGAAGAAATTCGAGGCCTCATCGAAGAGGCCGCCAGGGTCTCCTTCGATAGAGTTGGATCGACCGGTCACCCGCACACCCATGTTGGCGAGGCCCGACGGACCGACGTCGATCGCCATCGTCAAGGCAGATGGAGACAAGAAAGCGGCTCCCACGGGAGCCGCCTGCAAGCACAAGAGACCGGCCACTAGCGGAACCGTTGCTCTCCTACGAAGGAACCTGACCATCTCTGTCACCCGTGCTACCCTGTGAACTGCCTCGGCAAGGTCTCTTCAACTAAGGCCTAACTTTGTCATCCTGTGCCTGCTCATGAGTCTCTCGCAGACAGACGTCGTTACTCCCTCGATCTTCTCCGCATGATGGCCGCCATGCCGATGATGCCGGTCCCAAAGAGATAGACGGCCGCCGGAGCCGGGATCACCGCCGGGGTCATCGACGCCAGGTTGCCGATGATCACGTGGTCGGCGTGCCCGCTGGAGAACACCAACTGCCACTGCCCCTGCGGGTTGGTTATGGCATCGTAAAGACTGAATGGTGAAAGTCCCGGCGGCGTTTGCGGCAAAGCATCGCCGGTAAAGACTTCGGTCGACGGCTTTACCAAATTGATAAAGAAGTCCCTGGCAAAATAGTCGTCGCCATCGCGGATCGGTCCCGACGGCACAAGGTTCTGGACACTGGCCGAGACGATGTAGGATTGGTCGGCTGGCGCATGATCCGCATTGACTTGGATGGAATTCAAAGCACCGTTGGAATTAAACCCAAACTGATAAGGGACCCCAAAGAGGTTCGTCACAGACAACGTGAGATTCGTCAACGCACCGTTATATTGCCCGATATGGTGGTTACCTGGGTTGGCATCGACTGTGTCGGCGTCGAACGTAAAAGATCCGCTGATGGCGCTGGCAGGGAAAGGCCCAATCGGAGAGGTCAGAATGCCGCCGAGCGAGTGTGGATCAGCGGCCACAACGGAGCCGGTGAAATCGAAAGTCACCAGATGGGCATTCCCGCTCGCAGGGCTAACTAGACCCGCGAGCGCTGCGATGAGCGCCGAGCAGATACCGAACATGCCGACTCCTCCGCTCATGGTGGTTCTCATGGTTGTCCTCATGGTTGTTCTCCTGCTTCTAGGTGTTCTCTTTCTTCACTGAGCATAGATCTCTCCGAAGATTTCACACAAGCGATTGTAAGCGCTCCGCTCACTGCGGTTTCAGTCCGATGCTCGATCTCGAATGCCAAAAAGTCGAAACCTCTCTGGACGTGAACCATATCAGGTGCGAGTCGGGTTCGTCCACGGATGGGCGCTCCCCAAGCACCGGATGTGACAACTTAATTCCGAACACCGCGTTTCCGTCTCATCTGTTGCACCCGGTGCACAATCCGGTAGACGAGCTGACGGCTTCAAGAGTACAAGCACCAGCGCGGACCATTGAAGCTGTAGACTCTCGTATACCTGTTCTACGAAAGGAGGAATGCACCATGAAGGAGGAATGCACCATGACGAGACGGATTCCGTTTTTACTGATGGCCGGAGTGCTGGCGTGGCTGGGCGCGATGGTTCTAACGATCGGGGAGGTGTCCGCGCACGTGGTTTATGGAAACGCTCTGTTCTCGGATCCTACCATCCCCGATCCGGTCACCAGCGGCATAGCCGGAACGCCGACACTTGGCGTGGGATCGGCATTTTCAAATCAAGACAGGACGGTCAACAGCAACGCCGGGTGGGTCGCCGGATTGGACGCAAAAACCTGGGCCGACAGCCACACCAATCGGTTCTTGTATTTCAACCTGGGCGAGAAATCCATAATCAATTTTACTATTACAGGCACGAACACCAACGGCAACGGTTGGCTCAACCCCGGCTATTCCCTTTTCCAAGGCGTGTTGCCCAATGCCACTCACGACGGCCAGTATTTTGCCGGTCAGAGCACCTTTGCGAGTTGGTCACCGTTCGCCGGCAATAATGCCAACATCCTCGCCAACGGAGGCGCGACCACGGAGCATTGGGGCGCTTATCGGTCCAACGCCAATTTCACGATGGCGAACACCTCCGGCGCCTCGAATACCCTGATCTATACCGGCCTCTCAGGTCACAACAGCCTCGGCTATACCGTCAGCGGAAGCTATGTGTTAGACCCAGGCGCTTATAGTCTCGTGGTAGGTGGAGCAAACGCGACGGACTATCTCTCTCTGCTTTCGAACGCGATCGCCACAGGTGGCGACTATTCGAACCCATCGGCCGCGCTCACGGCGTACCGGGCCGATCGGCTCGCCCGGACGTTCAACATCCACTTCTCGGCGACACCCGCACCGATTCCCGCAGCCGTGGTGCTGTTCGGCACGGGCCTGGCCGGTCTCGTGGCCATTGCGCGGCGGCGCGCTTCACTATAGGCGCGGAGGCTGAGAGGGAGCCGCGGGGAGCTGGACATGGCATCGCCTCCAGTTCCCCGTTACACTTTCGCACGCTGCTCCAGCGGTCGTCGCAGTTCCGGCGCGTACACGCTGGCGCCACTCTCGACCCTGCGGCCATTCGCTCGGCCTCACGCCTTTGCGGCGGAGATTAGCCTGTGACCAAGATCGTCTCGGATGGCTCACCGCGATCACCTCACGGTCCCGCCGGTCGCACCCCTCCCGGCAACATCGTAGTCCTGTACCTCACGGTCGCCATAACCGGCGCTTCGGTCATGATTCTCGAGCTGCTCGGAACGCGTATCATCGGTCCTTTTTACGGAATTGGTCTCTACGTCTGGGCCTCGCTGATCGCGGTGACCTTGATCGCGCTCGCGTTAGGCTATTTCTTGGGCGGGTATTGCTCGGACCGAGTTT
>CAZZPI010000244.1:0-455 GCA_964655865.1 uncultured Nitrospiraceae bacterium | reverse complement strand
TCGGCGGTGCGACTCTCGCACGTCATTCTGGTGGCGGCCTTGACCGGCTCCGCCGTCCCTTCTCTCAGCGGGCCGGTCCTTCGTGCGACTGATTCCTTCGGTCTACGCACCGGCGCATTCACGAGCGCGCTCGTGTTATTCACGCTGCCGTTGACCGCTCTGGCCATGGTCGGCCCCTACGTGATCAAGCGCGCGACGCGAGATTTGGGCGGTGTGGGCACGGTCGCCGGGTCAGTCTACGCCGTCAGCACGATCGGCAGCGTGGCCGGGACCCTGCTCTTCGGGTTTTACCTGTTACCGCTGTTCGGCACCAGGACGATTCTTTTTGCGCTAAGCCTCGCTTTAGCAGGCCTTGCCATCCTGGTGGCCCACTATGACAAACCCGCCGACTCGTCCCGTCGTCCCGCTGAGTCGATAGCGTCGCTTGCCGTGATCGTTGTCCTCTTCCTTGCGTC
>CAZZPI010000243.1:0-4660 GCA_964655865.1 uncultured Nitrospiraceae bacterium | reverse complement strand
CGATCAGCAAACTTCGAATGGTGAAGGGTGATGAGTGACGGATATGGTAGCCGGAACGCCTCGCAGTGTTTCGCGTCACGCGTCATGGTTCGATCTTTCGACAAGCTCAAGGCCCTGAGCCAAGTCGAAGGGCAGGCTCAGCACCCGACTCGACTGAGCTCGTCGCAGGCCGAGTTGTATCGAGGGACGCTTTACGTGTCACACTCATGAAGATTTGGGATAGCCTGCCTCGCGATCAGTACGTCATGATCGCGCCCTGGTCCTGGGTGCAGCTTGAGAGTGCCCAGGCGCCGGGGCCGTTCCCGTTCGTCGGCGGGGTGGCGCCCGAAGTCGCGGCTGCGCTGCATGAGGCGCACACGGACTTGCAAAGCTGTGTCGACACGGCGATCAGCGACATTTTCGCCCGGCGCGCCTCGCTGGACGATCCCCATCTGCGCCGCCGCCTGGAGGACGCCTACACCGAGCTGGTCCACTCGCGCCCGCACCTTGCCAGACAGATCCGTTGCGGCCGGAACCCCGACGGCAGCTTCCTGTGGGAGTTCTCGTTCGACCCGACCAAGTCCGCGACGGTCACGAACGCCGGCTTGCGGATTTTTCATGCGGTGAAACGGCAAACCATCACGTTGCAGTTCGATCGCCCGCTGGGCCCTGCCGTGGGCAAGCTATTGGGTCTGCTGGACGGCACTCATCAGGCCGGCGAGCTGCGGACGATCGTTTCCTCGCTCGGCCGGGACGCCGAGCGAACCTTGACGCGTCTCATGGAATTACTGCTGCAACAGGACTGCCTCGTGCGTGCGTCCACCTCGTCGGTGCGAGGCAGTTGGCTCGATGCGACCCAGGACCGTGATACCGTTCACCTCGGCCATGCGGCCCTGTTGTACCGGCAGCGGGACCGGTTCCTGCTTTTCGATCCATGGCTTATGCCGTGGTTCGCGGAGTCGCCGCTACCGTCTCTCTGGGTGTCGCTCCTCCCCAAGCCGGCGGCCATTTTCCTCACGCACGATCACGACGACCATGTCGACCCGCGCGCGCTGCTGCACGTGCCGAAGGACACGCCGATCGTCGTGCCCAGCCGCCGGAACCGCAAGAAATGGTTCTACGATTATCTCTCGCTGATGCGTGAGATGGGGTTCAGCAATGTGATCGAGCTGGCCCATGGCGAGGCCTGGCACTTCGAGGGCGGCGCGGTGGAAGCCGTTCCGTTCTTCGGTGAGGATCCCTGCGACCTCGAAATGCCCCGCAACTGTTATCTCATCCACGATCGTGGGTACAACGTCTTGGTGCACGCGGACAGTGGACC
Organism: uncultured Nitrospiraceae bacterium; assembly: GCA_964655865.1. Classification (GTDB taxonomy): domain Bacteria; phylum Nitrospirota; class Nitrospiria; order Nitrospirales; family Nitrospiraceae; genus JBBIJI01. The sequence continues at coordinate 3,360 of CAZZPI010000243.1, read as the reverse complement.
GACGAACAGCGGGCGGTCGGCGATCAAAGACGGAGTCATCCAAGGCCTGGTCGATCGTCACGGACCGTTGTCTCTCGTGTTGGCATCCCAGCAGCAGCTCAAAGAGCTGCGGACCTTCGCGGCGCACGCGCCTCTAGCCCATCCGGGAACCTGGTTGGATGTCGGAGAGAACGGATTCTTGACCAACAGTTATTTGGCCGAGCTCTGCGCCACGGCGAAGGCCAGGCTGTTCGTCTCTTATGCGACGGGAGGCGCGGACTGGTATCCCGATCACCTTTCCTTCATGTTCAGCGGCCGGAACCCGGCTCGGACGGCGCTCTTGACGGCCACCTGGGAGCAGCCCGAAAAGTTGAAAGAGCTTCTCGCTCCGTACGGCTGCGGGTATCATTACACCCGCGCGTTGGATCTGTTTCGACCGGCTGCGGACGGCCGAGTTAAGATCCATTCGGTGGCTGAGCGAGTGTCTCCCATGGCTTTGTATAAGCTCGACCATGGCCCTCCGCCGCTGTAAGCTTGGTGGGGTTGGTGCACATGAAGTTGGAACGAAACCTCTTGAAGGAGATTCGTCGATGAGCGCGAGCCTGTCGAAGCCCTCCCTCATTCTGGTTACTGGTGCGGCCGGCTTTATCGGCTTCCACGTGGCCAAGCGACTTTTGGACCGGGGCGATGTCGTACTCGGTCTGGACAACATGAACGCCTATTACGAGGTGCGATTGAAGGAAGCCCGCCTCGCGCAGTTGACGCCCCATGAACGCTTCCAGTTCGTGAAGCTCGATTTGGCGGACCGCGAGGGGATGCGCAAACTGTTTGCCGAGCATGCCATCCGCCGGGTTGTGCATCTTGCCGCTCAGGCCGGCGTCCGCTACTCACTCGTCAACCCGCATGCCTACACGGACAGCAACATCGAGGGGTTTATGAACATCCTCGAAGGCTGCCGTCACGCGAAGGTCGAGCATCTCGTCTATGCCTCGTCAAGCTCAGTCTACGGTGGGAACACACGCATGCCCTTCTCGATCCACGACAATGTGGACCATCCGGTATCTCTCTATGCGGCCACCAAGAAGGCTAATGAGTTGATGGCCCACTGTTACGCGCACCTCTATAAGATTCCCTGCACGGGCCTGCGCTTCTTTACGGTTTATGGTCCGTGGGGGCGACCCGACATGGCGATGTTCATCTTTACCAAAGCCATCCTCGAAGGCCGGCCGATCGAGGTCTACAACGAAGGAAAGATGCAGCGAGACTTCACATACATCGACGATATCGTCGAAGGGGTGATCCGGACACTCGATCACGTCGCCAAGCCCAATCCGCGTTGGTCGGGAGACGCGCCCGATCCGGGCACCAGCTCGGCGCCGTCGCGCGTGTACAACATCGGCAATCATCAGCCCGTCGAGCTGCTGAGATTTATCGCCGTGCTGGAGCAGGCCCTCGGAAAGAAAGCGGAGAAGAAGTTGATGCCCCTGCAGCCGGGCGATGTGCCCGCCACCTACGCCGACGTGGATGACCTGATCCAAGACGTCGGCTTCAAACCTTCCACACCCATCGAAGTCGGGATCCCGCGCTTCGTGAAGTGGTACCGGGAATTCTACAAGGTGTAAGCAGAAGCGGCCTCGGCTGATAAACGGAGCCGGTGCAGAGGGGCCGCTGCTTCCGCGCCTCTCGGAGCGACCCTTCTGGACACAGCCAGGCGGAAGCCTTCTGGAATTCTCGCGGCTGCGATCATTTTGATCGCAGGACCTTGGTCAGTTCCAGCTTTCCATCCTGGCCGAGTCTCAGTGGGTCCCGGGTACCCGCTGCTCCCCCCATTGTTGCAACGGGTGAATTCAGCGAAGTCGCAGCAACCCCCTCCTGCACCTGCTTAGGAAATGGGATAAACTCCATCGCATGCGAGCGACTTTTCCCTGCCAACCAACTAGCGGCACCTGGTTTGGCGCAAACCACGTCGCGCATCCATTCCACTGAGACCTGACACGCACGGTTAGGACACCACTGCTGTATTGGTGAAATCGAGGTGGCCTCTGTGCTCTCATCCGCCAGAAATAGGCTGCGGGCCAATAGGGAGATAGGCCGCCGGGGTGGCGGGGTTCTCTGGAAAGGACCAAGTTGACACTCTCTTGTAGTTCACGGACAATCTGGCAGATCTTGCGCGTTTCGGGATGAGGAACCACAAGAGATAGGCTGCCAGAAGGCGCAGTGCTTTGGCGGCTCACTTAATAGTTCGGGACGCGAGGCGCGTCCCGAACCAGCGGCTGCAGCGGACCCCCGCTGCACAAACTGCGTTTGTTCCGCCGCTGACGCTCGTGGTTAGCCAAGACTGAAGTGATGGATGAACAGGCACTACGCGATTTACTTTTGCGCGTGACAATTGGAGGTAGGCTACTTTCGCGAGCATCTGCCTCAACGTAGGATGGAATCAAAGGGGGCTGCGGAGACCTCGGAGTGCACTGGTTCTACGAGTGCAGCCTGGGTGATACCCCAACTGCGCGCGTCCAACAGTACCAATGCTCCTTCCGAGCTTGCTCGCCTGTTCCCTTTCTGGGACTGACACCCGCGTTGGCTCTACTGCGGCCGTCGAGGGAGCACCGCCCGTAAGTTACGATCTAATTAACCAGGGTGCGGCCTCCGGGAGCAAAGAGGCAATGCGGGTGTCAGTCCACCAACCCCTTGTGTGCGGGGTGCGCGAGCAGAGGGGATCACCCAGGTTGCCATCACCACGCAGATTACTTGCCGGTCGCGATCACCTGATGCGCTGCTTATTAAGCGCAAGAAAGTGCGGGAAGCAGAGATACCCACTATGTTCGCATAGAAAGAGTAGGCAGGGTCAGAGCGCCGGCCAAAGGGGACGCTGCATAATTATTTACTACGGGCAACCGATCGGCACGAAGCCTGTTCCGAAGATTCGCGAGAGCGCCAGCCAGCGCGCGTTGTCGTAGAACGAGTAGCTCGGCGATGTGAGATTCCTGCCTGACAGGTCGCTTCCATAAGAGGGATCGGACCCGAAGAAAAATCCCCCTCGCGTCTTCTGAACGAGCTGAATCCATTCGTGATACATCGAGCACACCTCGGCTTGGGCCGAGCCCGATGCGCTCAGGCTCGCATGCCATTCCCTCGCCCAATTGGGAACGGGACGGTTGGAACCGGCAGCCGCCGGATCGTGCTCTGTGACGGGCGGGACGTCCAAGCTGTGCCAAGTGGGTTCATGTGTGCGGGGGATCATCGGCATGTGATCGAGCGAGGGGACGGTCGAGAGCGGTTTGAGTTGCATCAATCGGCAACCCGGCCGCTCTTTGTTCGTATAGAGAACTTCTCCATCGGCCTGGAGGCCTTCAAGAGCTGCGGGCTCATCGAGGCGCTGAA
>CAZZPI010000242.1:0-4683 GCA_964655865.1 uncultured Nitrospiraceae bacterium | reverse complement strand
ACGTTCTTGCCCATTGAGAGGCAGGCTTCCGGTTTCTTCGTCGCCGCGTCCATGAACAAGACCTGGCCGCTCAGGAAGGAGACGATCACGTGACTCTGGTCTTTCGTGAAAAACAGCATGTGAGGACGGCGCACCGGCTTTTTCGTCGCTTCCTCGCAGAACTTCCCGATGTCGCCCGCCAAGTCGATCGTCGCGGCGGGTTTTGCCGATGAGGGGTTCGCAGCGAGCTGTGCTCCGTCGAAGATATGCAGATACCCGCCGCTTTCCTTCGCAGTGTCCGACTGGTCGGTGAGCCACACTTCGTAAGCAGTCGCAGGCGAGGGACCGATTGCGAGCCAGGCGATCAGGTAGAGCGCAGCCGAGGCTTCTGTCTGAGTGAGAGTCCGTCTCGGTCGAGTCATGGCAAGCCTCCATCAGAACGGTCGGATGAGGTGAGGTGCAATCGAACGATGAGTCAGGGTGTGTCGCTTGGTGACCGCATGCTCAAGACCAAATGGTAGAGAGGAGCCCTTATGGGTGTCAATCGGTTCCGGAGTCTTCATGTAAGATCACGTCGCCGGGCTTCTCTCACCAGGCCTCGGTCGGTAGGTGTGAGATCCGTTCTCACTAAAGGATGCGCGTGCCGCGGCGTTGACCGTGGAAAAATCGCTGTGTTAAGGTCACATACTTTAGGAAGGAAGGACCATGGCGGACCCAGTCGCTGAGCACATCGCCGCCTTGAAGGATGAAGACTGGGCCGTCCGTGAAGACGCTGCGGTCGCGCTGGGGTCGTTCAAGGACCCGCGTGCCGTCCCCCCGCTCTTGTTGGCTCTTCGCGATTCGGATCGAGCCGTCCGGGACGCAGCCATCGGCGCGCTCCTGTCGATCGGGGAGCCTTGCGTGACGGCGTTGGGAGATTGCCTCTCCGATCCCTTCCTCGGTGTACAAGAAGCCGCGTCGTCGATTCTGGCGGCTATCGGCGATGCGCGGGTCCTCGGCCCCTTGATCAGCGCACTGGGGAGTGCCGACTGGATTGTGCGTATGCACGCCGCGAAAGCCCTGGGCAGAATTCAGGACGGGCGGGCCGTACCCGCTTTGATGCCGCTTCTGCACGATAAAGTGAAGGCGGTCCGAGCAGAGGCGGCGACGGCGCTCGCCGCGATCGGACCCGCGGCGGTCCCCGCGCTTGTGGAGGCTCTCAAACATGAGGAGTGGCTGGTTCGGCTTCATGCGGTGGAGGCGCTCGGGAAGGTGAAAGCGCCCGCGGCGGTCCCGCCCCTGCTCTTCGTCCTTTTCAACGACCGGGATTCGGCAGTTCGCGAAGACAGCGTCCGGGCCTTGGGTGAGATCGGCTCGCCGGAGACGGTGGAGTTCCTGGTGACGGTGCTTAAAGACCCGACCTTGCGTCCGTTGGCGGTCGAAGCGCTGGGCCGGATCGGCGACCATCGGGCCGTGCCGGTCCTCATCGACATCGTCACCGGCGCGAACCGCCTGTCGGACAGCCGAGTGATCGCGGGCTGCAGTGACAAGTGGGATGAAGAGATGGTCACACGAGGGCATGCCGTGCGGGCGCTGGGAGCGATCGGCGATCCGGCTGCGATCCCGGCGCTCGTCGCTGCGCTGCAGGAAACCGTGACCCGCGCGGAAGCCGCGGGCGCACTCGCGAAGTTCGGCGCCGCCGTGATTCCGGTGCTATTGCCCCTCTTGGCGAAAGAACAGGATGAGAATATTCGTTACTACCTGAAAGAAACCTTGACCCAAGTCGGATGGCGGCCGAACCGGATCTAAGAAAAAAATAGGATTGAGTGATTTGGCGAGTTCACGAAGTGAAGCATCTTGGCCGAATCCTTACTTCACCAGATAGATCACCATTTCTAATGATACATGCCCAAGGAATCGATCGAGACTCTTGTTACTGAGCTTGTGCATGAAGAGGACTGGCGACGCATGCGGGCTACGGCCGCTTGCCTGGCTGGTGGGCCTCATGCGGTGCGGGCCCTTATAAACGTGCTGTCGACCGGGACGCCGGCTTTGAAGGTCGAGGCGGCGGCGATGTTGGCCCGGGTGAAAGACCCGCAGGCTGGGGTCGCCTTGGCGGGGTTGCTCGAGGACGGAAACGAGGCCGTGCGGAAAGCGGGCGCGGTCGCTCTCGAACAGATGGCCGGGGTCTTGCCGGAGGAAGCCGCGACAGCGTTGGTCCGGCTGCTCTGCGAGACCCAAGAGGAGGGTACCAAGACTTTGGTGACCCATCTGCTCGGTGTCGTGCCTAATGCCATTAAGCCCTTGGGAGAGATGCTCAAGCACCGTGATCCCGACGCGCAGGCCACCGCCGCCGAGATCCTGGAACATCTCCTCGATCCACGGTCGGCGGATGCGTTGATCGACTCATTGGGGTCGCCGGTCGTGCGCGATATCGCGGTGCGCACGCTGAAGAAGCTCGGAGCGATCCGCGACCGCCTCGATCAGGCCTTTAACGGTCTGCGGGATGTGGAAGGCACGAGCGAGCGCGAAGAACGCCGCATGGCCACCGTGATCGATCTGCTGGCGATCGGCCGGCCCAGCGTCGAGATCTTGATCGAGTACTTGCGGGACGATGATTGGGTCGTGCGGGAAGCCGCTGCCGATCTGTTGGGCAAGATCGGGGACGTCCGCGCGGTGGAGCCCTTAATGGAGCGGCTCGCAGTTGATAAGGATACGGGGGTTAGGGAACATGCCCTCAAGAGCCTGGGCCTGATCGGAGATGCGCGACCGGTGCAGCTCTACGTCGAGGCGATTCCCATCCGGCCTCTCCGAGTCTTTGCGATGGAGGCGTTGGCCAAGGTCAAGGAGGTTGAGGTGCTGCGTCCGTACGCGGATCTCTTTCAACGACTGCGCACGGACCGGGACGGGCTGGTGGCGTATAACGCGGGGTTGATTTCGGATAAACTGGCGGCGCTGGCCGGGGCTCAGCCCAACCCGGCTGAAGGACAGGATGAGCATGAGTGAGGAGCAGCGGGAGCCCAACCGGATCGAGCAGTTAGTATCGGCCCTCCGCGACGAGAACGAGGCCTTGCGCGACCATGCGATCGCCAGTCTCGGGCAGTTGGGAGAGGAAGCAGTGCCGGCCTTGATCGGCTTGATGGCCGACGAAGATGCGATGATTCGCGAAGCCGCCGCGACCGCTGTCGTGAGGATCGGTCCCTCCGTGGTCGATCGGTTGATCGACGGCTTGACCGACGATGAATGGGCCGTTCGCGAGCAGGCCGCCAATGCGTTGGGACGGTTGCGCGATCCTCGCGCCGTGGAGCCCCTCGTCGGGGCGCTGAAGGACAAGGACGGTGCGGTCCGCACGGCAGCCGTCTGGGCCCTGGAGCGTATCGGAGATTCGCGGGCGGTGCCCGGGCTCATCGAGGCGTTGGGTGACAGTACGGTCAGAGAAGACGTGGCCCGCGTGCTGAAGAAGATCGGCGACGTGCGTGCCGTGGAGGCGTTGATCGAGGGCCTGCTCGGCCCCAACTGGATGGTCAGACGGCACGCGGCGGAAGCCCTGGGGAAGATCGGCGATGAGCGGAGCATCGAGCCATTGATCCAGTCGCTTCAGGATGAGGACTGGCTCGTCCGCCGCAATGCGGCCGAATCCCTCGCGCGGCTGGGGGCCAAGCGGGCGATCGAGCCATTGCTCCCGTTGCTCGAGGATGAGAACACGATGGTCCAGGAAACCGTGGTGGGTGTGTTGGCGAGTTTGGGCTGGAAGAGGGATAACCTTTAACGAAACGGGATAGAGGACTGATCATGGCCGAAGAAGCACCAGCGAAGCTGATCCAGATCGGGCCGAAAGGCGGCGCGAAGAAAGACGGGTTCAACCTCGTCACCGAACGCGTGGTGGCGCTCAATCCGGAGCTGAAGCAGTTGGAGGTCGAGCTGTTGGCCTACGACGGCAAAACTGTTCTGCTCGATGTGGCGGAAGAGGCCTTCGAGGACCTCAAGAAACTCAAGGTCGGCGACGGCGCGACGATCCGCGTTGTGGAAGAAGGCGGGAAGCGCATCGCCAAGAATATCAAAGTGCGGCCCAAAGACCCGAACGCCGCGAAAGCAGACGCGATGCTCTTGGATCTGAGAGATTCTCATTGGCTCAACCGGAAGTATGCCGCCGAGGTGTTAGGCGAGATGAAAGAGCCGCGGGCCGTGGGGCCGTTGGTGGAAGCGCTCACCGACGAGGTGGGGGATGTGCGGCAACGCGCCTACGATGCCCTGATCAAAATCGGTGGCCCGGCGGTGGCCGCTTTAGTGCCGTTGTTGATCTCCGAGGAGGACGAGTTGCGTCAATCGGTCACGGAGATCATCCGAAAGATCGGCAAGCCCGCGGTGGAACCCCTGGCGACAGCCTTGGGCGAGGCTGACGACCGGTTGAAGGGTCGGATCCTGAAGGTCCTCGATCGAATGGGCTATAAGCCCAAGCCCAAGGAGGAGGCGAAAGTAGAGACTCCGCGACTGGCGTGAGCCGTCGGCCGATTCGTCGTTCAGCTCGCTGCCGGTTCGCGACTCGGTCGACCGACCGAAATAGACCGGAATCCCTGCGCCACGATGTGCTGAGGATCGTACACGTTGCGGAGATCGAGCAAGATCCGCTGCTTCATGACCTTCTTGAGTTGCTCGAAATCGAGATTCCGGAATTGGTTCCACTCCGTCATGATGATCAGAGCATCGGCTCCGGTCGCCGCGTCG
>CAZZPI010000241.1:0-4693 GCA_964655865.1 uncultured Nitrospiraceae bacterium | reverse complement strand
AGCATGTCGGCTGGCACGGAGTATTCGGGCTGATGATCGCGCCCCTGCTCCTCACCGCTCTGCTGTTTCTGCTGGTGGTTCGTGAGAATTTGCCGCTCGTTCGATTCGAACGCCCGCCCAAATGGTGGTGGACGTTTATCGAGGCGCTGAGACGGCCGTCCATGTACTGGTTGTGCATGCTGTACGCCGTGACCTTCGGCGGGTTCGTCGGGTTCTGCAGCGTGCTGCCGATTTTCTTGCATGATCAATACGGGCTGGACATGGTCAGCGCGGGGGGCTTGACGGCTCTATGCGGGCTCCTGGGTAGCTTCGTTCGACCCCTCGGCGGATACATCGCCGATCGGGTCGGCGGACTACAAATCCTGTCGAGCGTGCTCCTGACCATCGGGGCCAGTGTGGCCTTGGTCGGTCATCTGCCCGCCCTGCCGTGGGCCACGACGTTCCTCGTGTGTGCGGTGAGCGCGATGGGGTTTGGCAATGGGGTCGTCTTTCAGGTGGCCTCCGATCGGTTTCAGAAGCAAATCGGGATTGCATCGGGCCTCATCGGTGCGGCCGGAGGATTTGGAGGGTTTCTGTTTCCGGTCTGGCTCGGCTTGCTCAAAGATGTCACCGGCACCTTTCAAACGGGCCTGTGGCTGTTCGCCGCTGTGGCGGTCGCAGTGGGGCTTAGCGTGGCGCCGATCCGCCGCCGTTTTTCTCGTTGACAGTCGGGCCATAAAAGGGTTTATGTGAAGAACACCAAAGTTCAAATAATGAGGAATGAGGAATTAGGAATCGGGAATGGTCCGTGATTCCACATTCATCATTTCTAATTTCTCATTGGGTTCAGCGATGGCTACACCGTTTGACAGCATCGAAGATGCAATTCGCGAGATCAAGAAAGGCAAGTTTGTCATCCTCGTGGACGACGAGGACCGTGAGAACGAGGGCGATCTCGTGATGGCCGCCGAGAAGGTGACGCCTCAAGCGGTCAACTTCATGGCCAAACATGCGCGCGGGTTGATCTGTCTCGCCATGACTCCGGAGCGGGTCGAAGAGTTGCAGTTGCCGCCGCAGGCGGTGGAGAACACGGCCGCGTTCGGCACGGCCTTCACCGTGTCGATCGACGCCCGCAAGGGGATCACCACCGGGATTTCGGCGGCCGATCGGGCGACCACCATCCACGTCGCCATCGACCAGAAATCCAAGCCCACCGACCTTGCGAGACCGGGCCACATTTTCCCCCTGAAGGCGCAAAAGGGAGGCGTCTTGAAACGGGCAGGGCAAACGGAAGGCTCCGTCGACCTGGCACGATTGGCCGGTCTCTACCCGGCCGCGGGGATCTGCGAAATCATGAACGAGGACGGCACCATGGCGCGTGTGCCGGAGCTGACCAAATTCGCGAAGCGACATCGCTTGAAGCTGGTCACCATCAAGGCGCTGATCGAATATCGGATGCGACGGGAGACCTTCGTCAAGCGAGCGGCGAGCGCACGGATGCCCTCGATTTTCGGTGAGTTCGAAGCGGTGGCGTTCGAGAATGAAATCGACGGCGTGACGCACATCGCCCTGGTCAAGGGACGCGTGGACAGCGGCGAGCCGACGCTGGTGCGAGTGCACTCCGGCTGTTTGACCGCCGACGCGCTCGGCTCCCTGCGCTGTGATTGCCGCGATCAGCTCCAGGCGGCGATGGAGATCATCGAGAAGGAAGGCCGGGGCGTCTTACTCTATCTCAATCAAGAAGGCCGCGGGATCGGCCTGCTGAACAAGATCAAGGCCTATTCGCTCCAAGACAAAGGGAGCGACACGGTCGAGGCGAACTTGAAACTGGGCTTCAAGGCCGACCTGCGGGATTACGGTGTGGGGGCGCAGATTCTCGCGGATCTTGGGCTGCACCAGATCAAGCTGATCACGAACAACCCGCGGAAGATCGTCGGCATCGAAGGCTATGGGTTGAAGGTGGTCGAACGGGTGCCGATCGAAATCCAGCCCCACGATGCGAACGTGAAGTATCTGCGTGCCAAGAAACATAAGTTAGGGCACATCCTGAAGAAGGTCTAAGGCCAGGAAAGTTGGAACGTTCAAAGGGTCAACCTGCCAACTTTCGAACTCTGCAACTGTTCAACTATCCGAACTGAGGCATGAAACTCCGGAAAGGGTCTCAGGATGCGAGCGGGCTGCGGTTCGGTATTGTCGTCAGCAAATTCAACAAGTTCGTGACGAGTCGCCTCTTGAGCTCCTGCGCGCAGGTGTTGGAGAAGGCCGGGGCCAAGGAAGACGATGTCGAAGTGGTACGGGTGCCTGGCGCGTTCGAGATCCCGTTGGCGGCGCGAGCCTTGGCCGGATCAGGTCGATTCGACGCGGTGATCTGCTTAGGCGCGATCATCCGAGGCGATACGGCGCATTTCAACTACATCAGCGCTGAGACGAGCCGAGGCATTATGCAGGCCGGTCTTGACGCGAACGTGCCGGTCATCTTCGGCGTACTGACGACCGAGACGGTGGCGCAAGCCATCGAGCGAGCCGACCCCGAGAAATTCAATCGCGGCGGTGAGGCCGCTAAGACCGCTATTGAAATGGCGACAGTCATGAAGATGCTGAAAGAAGGGACCGACAGGGCGGCGGCTCTTGCACCGACACGGAAGACGAACAGCCGCTCCAGAAAACGGCATAAACGATGAGCCTTATCGTGCCATCTAGTGAGCGGGTTGCTATACCGTGCCATCACCCGGCGGCCGAGTCGGCCGGTCAGCGTGCCAACGCGTTACCTTATTGCCATGGGCATTCGTCACCAAGCCCGTGAACGGGCGCTGCAAGTTCTCTTTCAGTACGACATTCACGGAAAGCCGGGGCTCTGGCTCGATGAATTCTGGAAGCAGTATCCGGTGTCGGAGGAGGGGAAGGCCTTCGCCGAGCGTCTCGTGGACGGCGTATTGACGCATAAGCAGGAGCTGGATACCCTCATCGCGGCCCATGCCACGCACTGGACGGTGTCTCGCATGCCGATCGTCGATCGGAACATTCTGCGCGCGGGCCTCTATGAGTTCTTCTGGATGCCCGATGTGCCGGCGCGGGTGACGCTGAATGAGGCGATCGAATTGGCGAAGAGCTTCGGGGATGAGGAGGCGTCGAAGTTCGTGAACGGCATCCTGGACCACGTGTTGAACACAGATCAGCGGCTGGAAGTAAAACGAGCCCAATCGGCAGGCGTAAAACGCGATACGTGAGGCGTAAGGCGTGCGCATTAACGATCGATTCATTGTCGACTGAGTCATTGTTTCGGACTTTCTACAATGACTCAATGACCCAATGGGCCGATGGTGAAATTTCGTGATTGATCGTTATTCTCGTCCCAAGATGAAAGCGCTTTGGGACCTCCGGCACAAGTACGAGATCTGGCTCGAAGTAGAATTGCAGGCCTGCGCCGCCGTTGAACGGATCGGCCAGGTGCCGCGCGGCACGGCGGCGCGCATCCGCAAGAAGGCGCGGATCGACGTGGACCGGATCGCCGAGATCGAGACGGTCACGCGGCACGACGTGATCGCCTTCCTGGAATCTCTCAACGAGCCGGTGGGGCCTGACACGCGTTTCCTCCATATGGGTCTGACCTCCTCCGATATCGTGGACACCTCCCTGGCGGTGCAGATGACCGAGGCGCTCGATCTCATTCTCGAGGATCTCGATGACCTGCTCGCCGTGCTCAAGAAACGCGCCATCGAGCACCGGGACACGATCATGATCGGCCGGTCCCATGGGATTCACGGGGAGCCGATCTCGTTCGGCTTCAAGCTCGCCATCTGGTACGAAGAGACGTGCCGGCATCGGGACCGCTTACGGCGCGTGCGGGACGAGATCGCGGTCGGCAAGCTGTCGGGCGCGATGGGAACGTTCGCGCATCAGGGGCCGGAGGTCGAGGAGTATGTCTGCCGCAAGCTGGGGTTGAAGCCGGATCCCATCTCGAACCAGGTGGTGCAGCGCGACCGCCATGCCGCCTATCTGTCCGCATTGGCGCTGTTGGCTGCGAGCGTCGAGAAGTTTGCGACGGAGATCCGACACTTACAGCGCACGGAGGTGCTCGAGGTCGAGGAGTACTTTGCCGAAGGCCAGAAAGGCTCGTCGGCAATGCCGCACAAACGCAACCCCGTCGTCTCCGAAAATCTGTGCGGTCTGGCGCGCCTGGTGCGGGCTAATAGCCTCGCGACGTTGGAGAACGTGGCGCTCTGGCACGAACGCGACATCAGCCACTCGTCGGTCGAGCGCGTCATCATGCCGGACAGCACCATTCTGATCGACTACATGCTTGCCAGGTTCACCGACCTGATCAATAACCTGCTCGTTTATCCGGCCCGGATGAAGCAGAACCTGGAGCTGACCAATGGACTGTTCTATTCCCAGCGCCTCTTGCTCGCGCTGGTGGAGAAGGGAGCGCAACGGAAGGATGCCTACGAAGCGGTTCAGCGGAACGCCATGCAGGCCTGGAAGAGCGGGTCTGGGTTTCAGGAGTTGGTGCACAGGGATCCGTTCATCGCCCAGTATCTCAAGCAGGCGGATATCCGGGCTTGCTTCAACCCCAAGTATTACCTGCGACATCTGGATCAGGTGTTTCGACGAGTATTTGGCGGCGGAGTCAAAACGGTGAGGCGAAGACCATGAGTACTCGAAGCATACTCTATGAAGGGAAGGCAAAGAAGATCTTCGCGGGCGATCGGCCGGA
>CAZZPI010000240.1:0-4698 GCA_964655865.1 uncultured Nitrospiraceae bacterium | reverse complement strand
GCAGCGCCGTCAGCGCCAGCACCTTGTCGGCCACCGCCACCGCGGCCACCGTCCCCGCCGAGACTTTTAAGAACTGCCTACGTGATAAGAACATCGTGTCTACCTCCTAGAGTTGGGGCATCGAAGAGATGCCCATCCGTAACTCGCTACAAAACCAAGGGAACTCTTATCACCTCCCTTCTTAGACATAATGTGCGCCAGTTGGGAATGCGGAGGCTTGGGTGAACTTTCGAACCATAAAGAACGGCTTGTTTTGTTCGCAATTATCAAACCGTAGGAAAAGTCGCTGGAGAACGGGAGGAATTCAATTCGCAAGACGTTGTGTTATAAGATAAAAATTGGATTGTTCTCGCTTGAGGCCCCCATGGAGTTTTTCTGCGCTTATGGGTAGCAGAAGTAACGCGAGGTGTCGCCACGTCGGAGAAATTCAAAACACGCCATTAATGTCAATGAGTTGTATGAATTTTCGAAGACGTTCATCTCGTTACCAATGCGTAGCAGAAACACGATGGGTAACAAACTCAGGCTCAAGAAGCAGCCACGTTCAACATGTGTAGAGTTGGAGAAAGTGAGAGCCGTTCCAGTAATTCAGTTGAATTCTTGAGCCAGCATGAACCTTGACACCTTGTCGGAGCGCCAATAGAATCGCAGCTCTTCTCTTAGTGGACCAGAGCGGGAATAGCTCAGTGGTAGAGCATCGCCTTGCCAAGGCGAGGGTCGCGGGTTCAAATCCCGTTTCCCGCTCCAAACCAAGCTTGCTCGACCCGGAGGCCATCTGATTGCTCTTGCCGACGGGATGGAGTCTTCAATCCAGTTGCTTCTCAGACAAGCTTGCGCGACCCGGAGCATACCCTGCGTCCCCGCCCGCGAGGCTATCCGTTATGCCGAGCGGATTGAAGCTTCACTCCTCAGAGACCTCGTGGGCTGGCTCTTGCCGACGGGATAGAGTCCTCAACCCAGTTCTTTCTCAACCAAAACTTGCTCGACCGCAGACCTCTTTATCGCCGTATCGTATAATTGGCCTGCGGATAATCCTATTCAGTGTGTCCTCAGCTTTGCCCCCGCTGTTCATTGCGCTCTTGTGCACGACGCGTGGAGGTCAACAACACCTGCGGTGTTTCCTGCTTTCGTGATTTCTAGTCACCTCACGTTGACATGCAGGCCATCCGGATTCCGGTCTCTCACGCCCCCTCGTGGCGTAGCAAGAGGCCGAGCCCTGCTGAATAAGCCGACTCATGACCGATCAGGTTACGCTTCGCTCGATAATGCAGGCCGCTGAAGCGCTTCACGGTGTCGCTCAAGTCACGTCGGTGGTGACGAGTCACGAATTGGACGACACGGTTGGTGCCCGTGTCTTCCTCAAGTGCGAAAATTTTCAGCGAGTGGGAGCGTTCAAATTTCGCGGCGCCTACCATGCCATCTATCAACTTGCCCGGACGCAGCGAACCTGCCCAGTCGTGACTGTGTCCTCCGGGAATCATGCGCGGGGAATCGCCTTGGCCTGCCGGCTCTTGGGAATCCAAGCCCATGTGGTCATGCCGCAGCCGATCAGCGCCTTTAAGCGTCGGGCCGTAGACCAGTATGGCGCTGCGGTTTACGTGGAAGAGAATCGGGAGGAGGCCGAGGAGCGGGCCAACGCGCTTGTCGCAAAAAACAATGGAGCATTCGTCCATCCCTTCAACAACCCCGATGTCATCTCAGGGCAAGGGACCGTGGCGCTGGAGCTCCTTGAGCAAACGGGAGGGGTCGATGCGGTGTTGGCGCCCGTCGGAGGCGGAGGACTCTTGTCGGGCATCAGCCTCGCAGTCCATGGCATCGCGCCGACTACGAAGATCTATGCTTGTGAGCCAGCGGGCGCGCTCGATGCGCTCTATTCCGTGCGCGAGAATCGGATCGTGCCTATGACTGACCCGGCGACCATCGCCGACGGCCTGCGAACGAGCCTCGGCGATCTGACGCTCCCGATTCTGCGAGAACACGTCGAGGGATTTTTTGTGGTCGAGGAGCGGGAAATCGTGGAGGCCATGCGGTTCGCGTTCGAGCGATTGAAGATCGTGATCGAGCCATCCAGCGCAGTGGCGCTGGCTCCCCTCTTGCGCGGCGAGCAGTCGCTCCGAGGACGACGGGTGGGGGTCGTTCTGACCGGCGGGAACATTGACATGAGGACATTTTTTAAAATTACCAAGAGTACGGAAGGTTAGTCAGGCGGACGGAGTGCAGGACATCGACGGGGGCCGTCATGGCCGGCGGGGCAGCTTCCGCAACTGATCAAGCAGGCAATTCGCATCCGCCAGATCGGCCGCACTCAGCGGGGCCTGCCCGAAGCGCACGCGGCAATAAAGATTGGTGAGCGATTCAACGTGAGGGGCGGCGGCGACCCAGCGCTGCCGCACTGAACGAGCGAGCTCGTGCGGCGTGGTTGCGGGGGAACGGGGAATCCCGTGGGAATCGGCCAGCGAGACCATACGTCGGTAGAGGTTCGACACAAGGGCTTCTTTGGCCTGCGAAAGGCTCGGGTGCCCCAGCCTGATGTTCCAAGGGACATGCCGAAGCAGAAAGAAGAGCGCCGCACCGCTTGCGACCAGCAGGAGGGTCACCAGCCAAACCTGCGTCTGCGTCACCCGCTTGAACTTCGGGGGAATCGCGGAGAGCATCCGCCCGAGGGGTCGCAACGCGGCGAGGGTCAGCTCGGACAACTCCGTCCGCAGGGTGTCCCCGCTTTCCCTCAATCCCTTTACGACGGCGAGTTGATCGACTGCGCTGTAATGCACGAAGAGCCGATCCCAGCGGAGCCGGACCGAATCCGTCAATCGTGAGAAGACTTCCCACCACTCGTTGGCCTCGCTTTCGCCGAGACTCGGCGTCGGGTCAAACGTCACCCATCCGGACTTGGGATAATACACTTCGACCCACGCATGGGCGTCTTTTTGCCGCACGGTGAAGTGATTCCCGAAGTCATTCCATTCCGAGGCGAGAAACCCCGTTACAAGGCGGGCCGGGATCCCGACCGCCCGCAGCAAGATGACCATGGCGGTGGCATAGTGTTCACAGTAGCCCGTTTTCCGCCTGAACAAGAAATCGTCGAGCGGGCGCGCCGAGACCGAGCTTCCGATATCCAGGCTGTATCGGTAGTTCAGGAGGAGATATTGCTTGATGGCCAAGGCCTTCTCGTACGGCGATTCGGCTTGCCCGGCGATGCGTTGCGCTAAGCCCTGCACGTTCGAGCTTAAGTAGGCTGGTAATTGAAGATAGGTACGCCGGATCTGCTCTGGGTACGCCAAGCTGCGCGTCGTGCGCTCGTCCACCGCGACCTGGTGTGCTTCGGAGTGGACCGAGTACTGGACTCGTGTGCCGGAGGGATGTGGCAGGTACAACGCCCCGGCCGGATCAGTATGGATGCCGGGCAGCTCGCCGCTGATCGTGCGCGGAAAGGGTGCTCCGAAGAGGACCGTCGTGTCGAGCGGTTCGAGCAAAATGTCTTGTCGCAGAACGGCGTGACCAGGGCCAGCGGTCTGTGAGGCCGGCGCGTTCACTACTCGAAACGTGCCAGGGGACACCTCGCCGAGGACGCGTCGATGAGTGAAGGTATTGGCCCAGGACCTGCCGTTGTATCGATCATACGCGTTCCCCCGCAGATACAGCCGGTCTGGCACCGGATGCGCTCGCTCGGGCAACTCGACGCGCATCACGATGGTGGGGTCCTGCTTCACAGGTCCGATGACTCCGAGGTCGACTCGATCGGAGAAGCCGGAGGTGCGGAGACCCTCGCCACGGCCTTTGTGGAACAGACCCGTGCCGATCCGTGGGATCGAAAAGAACACGAGGACCGTCAGCGTGAGCGCCCCGAGCGCGGCGGCATTCGTCATCCAAAACAAGCGGGGCGTGATGCGGGCCGCGGAAGCCGCTGCACCGGCTGGGCCGCCGCCCGTGCCGTGTTGGGGTTTCGTCCCTTCGCTGTCGTTCGTCAGTTGGTAGAGCAGCAGCGTCCAGACGCCCGCGATCAGGTAAACGACGAACACCGGAGCGTACGAGACGTGATTGGTGAGGGCCGCAGACGACAGGATGGCCATGAGGCTGATGACGTAGAGGTGAAGGTAGTCCCTGCGCTGGTGAAGGTTAAACAGTTTGTTGATCATCAGCGCGACGAGGAAGTGCATCCCGGCGGGGAGGAGCTCCTCGGAGATCCACAAGAAATCGATCCAGAATCCGGCGAATGCGGCGACGAGTAGGATGTTCCAGGACGCCGCCGACATCCGCGTGATGTTGGAGATTCGCCGCAGGACCGGCACGCCGAGGGTGCGTAGCACGTTGACGAGGATGGCGGCGGCTCCGACCGAGGCCAGCCAGGGGGACAGCTCCGCCGTTAGTACCAGGCCGGCGAAGGAGGCCGCGGCTAGGAGGATCGAGCTAAGCCGGAAGCCTTGCTGCAGCGGCATCGAACAGCTCCGCGTAATCGTCGACGTGAACGATGTTGTGGGTCTCAGGGCACGCGTCCGTCAGTGCGCGATCGGTCCAGGCCAACACGACGGCGAGCGATTCGTCGGGGCCACAGGACGCCGTCATGGCCGATACGGCGTCCAGCGTCGGGCCAGCCTCTTCCGGGCTCCGGCGCTCGCAACGGGCCAAGCTCTGGAGGATCAGGGCGAGTTGGTCCTCGGCGGAGCCAGGCGACAGCTCCTCGTTCCCGATCAGCGCGCG
>CAZZPI010000239.1:3193-4698 GCA_964655865.1 uncultured Nitrospiraceae bacterium | reverse complement strand
CCGGGGAGTCGGCGCGCGTATCCTCCTACCGAGACGCACAACCGCAACTCAAGCAGTTCCTGGACCAGCTCGCTCGGTACCTCGGCTTGGTCGGATTGACGGCCTTGTTCGTCGGAGGCATCGGGGTCGCCATGACCGTGCAAGCCTTCCTCAAGGAGAAGCTTCAGGGGATTGCGATCCTCAAGACACTTGGGGCCGAGTCGCGCACGATCGCCGCCACCTACCTGCTGCAGGCTATCGTCCTCGCGGGGATCGGAAGCCTTGCCGGGGTCGCCCTCGGAATCGGCCTGCAGACAGTGCTTCCGCGGGCGCTGGCGGGCGTGCTCGAAACCGATCTGTTGGAGCAGGTGGAGTTTTCCAGCGCCCTTTCGACGGCCTCGTTACCACCGATCCTCAAGGGAATCGGGCTGGGGTTGCTCACAACTTTGTTGTTCACCCTGTGGCCGATTCTGGAGGTGAGGAAGGTCAGGCCTGTGATGGTGATGCGCCGCGCGTTTCTCGCAAGCGAGGCGAATCCTGACGAATTGAGCGAGGGGTGCCGCATCGGGCTCACCGCACGCTGGCGTCGTCTCGATCACCCGAAGGTGCTCGCGGCCGTGGTCATCGTGGCGGGTTTGGCCGGCCTCGCCATGTGGCAGGCAGGTTCGTGGAGAATCGGACTCCTTTTCTTGGCGGGATTGCTTGCGGGGGTGATCGCCTTGTTGCTCGGAGCCGGCGGCCTTATCCGCATGTTGAAATGGCTTCCAATGCCGCGAATCGTGAGTCTTCGTCATGCCGTCGGCAATCTGTCTCGGCCCGGCAGCCAAGTTGCGGGGATCGTGACGGCCATCGGCATCGGAGTGATGGTGATCGTCACCGTCGCGCTCATCGAACGGTCGCTCGTACGGCAAATCGGGGAGAAGCGCCCGGCGGATGCCCCGACCTTCTTCTTCATCGACATCCAGCCGGATCAGGCGCAGAGTTTTACCCGTTTGATCCATAGCCGGACCGGCGAACCCACGCCCCAGCTCACGCCTCTGGTTCGTTCGCGGCTCAATTCGGTCAACGGGCAACGCGTGAAAGCGGAAGAAGACGGCGAGAAGGAACGAGAGACGAAAGAGGAGCAACGTAAGAGCTGGTACTTCACTCGAGAGTACGTCCTGACTTTTCTCGACACCTTGCCCAAAGATAACGTCGTGACAAAAGGCGCATGGTGGGCGAGGGGCCACGTCTTTCCCGCGCCGCTGGTGTCGGTCGAGGAGGAGGCGGCCAAGCAGTTGGGATTGGATATCGGGTCCACCGTCACCTTCGAAATCCAAGGCGCGACGATCACGGCGCAGGTGAACAGCATTCGTAAAGTGGAGTGGGGAAACTTCTCGACGAACTTCTATATGATCCTCTCACCCGGGGCGCTTGAAGGCGCGCCGTTTACGTACGTCGCGACCGTGCGAGTGCCCCCGCAGGACGAAGTGTCGCTGCAACAGGCGGTCGTCGCGGCGTTCCCCAACGTGACGGCGATCAATATC
>CAZZPI010000239.1:0-3183 GCA_964655865.1 uncultured Nitrospiraceae bacterium | reverse complement strand
GGGGAAGTCCTGGATGCCTTCGCGCGGATTCTCGATCGTCTCTCGCTCGCCATCCGTGCCGTGGCCTTGTTTTGCGTCGCCGCGGCCAGTCTGGTCATGGCAGCGGCGTTGGCCGCGACGCGCTATCGTCGGCTGTACGAAGCGGTCGTTCTGAAGGCTTTAGGGGCCACACGCGGCCTCATCGCTCGGTCCTTCGCCGTCGAATACCTGTTGATGGGAACCGTCGCCGGGGTGATCGGGATCGTGCTGGCCAGCAGCCTTTCGTGGGCCGCGCTCCGGTACGTGTTCGATTTGTCGTGGAGTCTTCAGGTGGGCCTGTTGCTGATCGGATTACTGGCGGCCATGCTGCTCACGCTGGTCATCGGATTCCTGAGTACCTATCGCCTGCTCGGCATGCGCCCGCTGGCCGTCCTTCGCCAAGAGTAGCGGTGTGTGGGTCACTTTTCCAAGGCCGGCTGGTTCAGCGGCTCACGTTGCGGATTCATCGTGCTCGGCAGGTAGAGGGACATGACCCGTTGGATGCGCCCCTCCTCTTCGCGATGCAAGCGAAGAAAGCGCAGCCCGACCGCGTCACCCGAGAACGATCGGACGACCGCTTCGTCCACTGTGATGGGAAGGGTGAAGACGGAGGGCTGAAACTCCAGGGACACGCGCGTTCCGACCGGCAACGGGATCTCGCTCTTGATTCGGCAGCCGCGAATCGTGAGGTTGGTCATAATGCCGGGCTGTCCCATGCTTTCCGTGAGGGAGTGGGTCGACCGAAACCAGACCGGATAGCGGACCGGCAGGCGCGAATACTCGCGACGAGGGTTCATCAGGAACCGGCCGATGAATTTGCGAAAGCGGCGCCCGCAGAGTTGGCATCGGGTAGGATAGAGCGTGACGGCGCCGAGGAGGTGATCGATGACGCTCCGACGACGGGCCAACCGTGTGAGGAACGATCCGCACCGCGGGCAATCAGCCATTTCTCCCCCACCATCGCGAGAAGCTAAATCCATGCGAGGCCTTGATAGGAGCCATCTCGCCGGTGTCCAAGGGTACAGAAGTAGGTCTTCGAAAGTCAATCCTTCGACTACGCCGCCCTTCCGTGCGGGGCTTGCTCTGGATTGACGCTGAGCTGCGCCCTTCAATGGGCTCAGGGCGCCGTCGAAGCGTCAAACTGCTCGCGCGGAAGGTTTGCAGAAAGCCGCTGCGTTCGCCTCGATTCCATGGTTGCGGTCCAGTCGCCGGCTCGTTCGTCTGTCGGCGGATCGATTACCGGAATGTCTTTCCTCTATCTTGTGCTCGGTGTCTGCCACTTTCGAAGAGCGAGTCGTTGCATACGTCGCAACTGTCCGAACCTCAAGGACATTGTGGCCCCTGCGAAGGCTCCGGTTTGGCCAACTGCGTTGAGCACCGTTGCGCTGATCGGGGGATCAATCGTCGACTCGCTTTACACATCCCGCGGGAGCGGGTGGCTCGGCGCGGAGGTGGGAGGCTGGGGCTTCTTATGAGCTTAGGCCCCGCCCTGTCTTGCTTTGAATAATTCGTGAAGATCGTCTGTGCGTTCAGCGCTGCCCTGGCGCGATCATCGAGCGGAGGAGGGCGGGTAGCGTCGTCCGTTCTCGCTCGCGCATCGTCACCGCAATTTGGAGCTGCTCCAAGTACTGCTCTAGCGTTTTCCCGCCCAGGTCGATCTTTCGAGAGGCGAAGAACTCCCGTACATCGCGTTCGAGCTCCGGTGTGGAAAGGCCGATGAGCCCTCCGCACATGCGGCGAAGACCCTGCTTGGGGAACAGCCGATCCATCTGATCCCAGTTCCTCTTGACGAAGCTCCAGGCCAGCTCGCGACCATACACGCTCATCAGGATCGCGCTGACCAGGAAGGGCCCGTCCTGCGTTCGAATCTCGCCGCTAAGCGTACGGG
The DNA here is from genome assembly GCA_964655865.1 of uncultured Nitrospiraceae bacterium. Taxonomy (GTDB): domain Bacteria; phylum Nitrospirota; class Nitrospiria; order Nitrospirales; family Nitrospiraceae; genus JBBIJI01. Next base: position 1,277 of record CAZZPI010000239.1, on the reverse strand, counting down.
CCAAGGTCTGTTCCAGGAGTCTTGTGGATTGGAAGCCGGCGAGCGAAAAGAGATAGCGACGCTCATCTTGAGGCGTCTTCGCCGCGCGGAATCGTTCGGAGAATTCATCATAGCGGGCGGCGTCGCCGGTGTGGGCGAGGACACCGACGATCGCGGGCAGCAGATTAGGATCCACTGCGGTCGCGTCTTCTCGATGCGCTCGATAGCGCTCAGCCGCTTTCTCCTGTGTCTGGCGATCATTGCCCAGTTTCCCCAAGGCTCCGATCAGCTCGCCCCGCAATTGTTTGGTCAAGTCGCTCTCCCCGGAACGTGGCGCCCACCCCAGCTCGGCGACGGCGGGTCCCACGCGGGCCCGCACGAACGCTTCAAGCGCCGGCCGATGCATCGGTTCAATGATCCGATTCAGCACTGAAAATGAATCCAGCAGCACGGCCCAGACGTTCTTATCCCGCTCGCCGGTGAACGAAGCGGTCAGCTCCAGATACTCGTCGAGGGTCGTCGTCCCGGCGACCGTCGTGGCCCAGACATCGTTGATCAGGTTGAAGCGCTCGATGGCGGCCAATCGATCGAGACCTCGTCTGAGCAACATGTCCCGCAGGTCCCGGGCGTATTGGACACTATAGAACCCGTACCCGCCTGCGTTCACGAGCACCGCCTCCCAGCCCACAGGGAGCGTGATCCGACTTGTCGCATCACTGAGGAGGAGACGCTGGGTTTTTGCGGCACCCCCGGCGAAGATGCGGAGTTGAATCGGGATCTGCCAGCTCGCCGACGAAGGCTGTGTGGCGGCGTCCAAGGGACCGGGAAGGTACGTGAACCGTTGCTGAGTGATGAGCAATTCGTTGGGTCCGTTTTGCGTCAGGGTCAGAAGTGGATAGCCGGGTCGAAAGATCCACGCATCCATCATCTCCGGAATTGACTGTTGCGAGACCTTGGCGAGGGACACCCATAAGTCGTTCGTATCGGCGTTGCCGTAGGCGTGGTTGTGGAGGTAGTCGCGGACCCCGTCCCGGAACACCGTCGGGCCGATGTGTTGCTCTAGCATGCGTAGGACGGAAGCTCCTTTCTCATAGGTCAAGACGTCGAACATGGCCTCGGCGTCTTTCGGCACGCGGACAGGGTATTCGATCGGTCGGCTACTCTGCAGACCGTCGACCGACAAAGCCGCCGCTCGGGAGACTCCGAACGAAGTCCATCGGTCCCAGTCCGGTTTCCACGCATCGACCGCGAGCATTTCCATGAACGTGGCGAAAGCCTCGTTGAGCCAGAGCCCGTTC
>CAZZPI010000238.1:0-4700 GCA_964655865.1 uncultured Nitrospiraceae bacterium | reverse complement strand
TATCAGGTCGCAATCTGCCTGCTCCAATCGCGCTACGACCGTATCCAGATTGCGCCGGACCTCCCCGAATTCCGGCTCAAACTGAAAAAACCCCACACGCATGGGTTCCGACCTCCAATAAAAAAGCGGGCAAGGTCGCCCCTGCCCGCTTTATTATACTCGCCCTGGCAGCAACTTACATGGCTTCCGAAAGATGCGGGATGGCCCCCTCGACATGCTTGGTGGCGATATCCGCATGGCCGGCCTTGCCGTGCTCGATCCCTTCCTTCAATCCCTTGATGCCTTCACCGACGTGGGGATTCTTCGTCTCCTGCATGGCCGCCTCGGCATGCTTCAGCGCCGTCTCGGCGTGTTTCACCAACACATCCGCATGGCCCTGCTTCCCATGAGCCACGGCTTCTTTCGCATGTTCCACCGCCTCCGCCGCATGTTTACTTCCCGCGAAGACTTGACCGGTCAACATGGGAGCGCCGATGAGCGCCGCCATGACCATCGCCACGACCGCTCCACGGAGTAGTGCTCTCTTCATCGGAAACCTCCTCTGTAAGGTTGTGCGAGGCGTAACTGCAATGAATCCTAGTGACGACTGCTCTGAGTTCAGCATAAACACCGATACGGCCAGTGTCAAGAAGGCCGGGCCGGCTGATCGTAGCCGAGAATTTTTTGGAGTCCTTTGAAGTCCTTTTCGACAGGGCAGGAAAAGTCCCGATTCCATTCCCACCATGAACCGGGATAATTCCTCACGCGCGGATAGCCGACGACACGAAGCACAAAATAAAGCCACGCCGACCGGATGCCGCCGGTGCAGTAACAGATCACTTCTTTTCCCGGGTCCAGTCCCTTCTCGTCCAACGAGACCTTCATCTTCTCCTGATCCTTAAGCGTGGCATCGGGATTCAAGAAACCGTTCCATGCCACGTGCACCGCGGAAGGGATGTGGCCGGCCCGTTGGATCCCCGAGATTTCCTTGCCGAGAAATTCTTCCAGGCTGCGCGCGTCCACGATCGTCGTGTCGGGATGCGGTCCGCGCACCACGTGTTTCAATTCCTCTTTGTGGATGATGGCGCTCGGCACCGGCGACGCCTTAAACGAGCCGGGCTTGGGGGTCATACGGCCGTGCTCAAACGGCCTTCTCTCCTCCACCCACTTCACCCAGCCGCCGTCGAGTATCTTCACGTTCTTGTGCCCGAGGTACTCGAGCATCCAGAACATGCGACCTTCATCGCCCCAGTTATCGAACGGGTTCGAATAGATCACGATCGCGCTGTCATTGCTGATGCCCAATGCTCGGAGCTTCTGCTCGATGGCGCCCACATCCGGATTCAACAGGCCTTTCGCGACGGCACCCGGATCGCTGTATTCATGCCAGGTGCTGTGAACGGCCCCCGGAATGTGGCCTCCGAACTCGTAGGCGGCTCTCCCCCGCACGTCGATGATGATCAGCCCTGGACGTCCTAATTGCTCCTGTAACGTCGCCGTGTCGATCAATAGGGGGTGGACCATTCCCAGTGCTCCTTCTCACATGCACCCAGCGGTTAGCCGGCAGCGTGCAGCTTGCAACTTCTTTCTTCGTGCCGACTGCTGAATGCAGATTGCAGATCGCCCTTGTCCATGATAGCGGCCAGGTCGCCCGACAATGGAAACTCCCGCTCGTAGATCACAAAACGATAGGGATCGGCGGCGGCCAATCCGTACTTGGTTCGCAGCATCTCGTGCTGGTCGTCTGTGAGAATGTGGTACTGCACTCTCGTCCTCAAGATCAAGCCCTGCGGCTCCCTCGGCACCTCATACGCGAACCGGTACTGCCGGCTGGCCAAAGGAAGAGGCCGATTATCATAGAGTTCAAGGATGGCCGGTTGCCACAAGATCCACCGCCCAATCGTCGACGTTTCTTGACTGAGGATATGCCTTTGTGGATCTTCGACAGAAAACTCGATGGTGAAATGCCGGTCCGGATCGCCGGTCGGGATCTTGTGACCCGCCCCCGCGTTGATCAACGTGAGCGTAAAGGTGACGCGCTGGCCGGGCTGCGGACGCAGCGGATCGGCCGTGACCTGTACTGCGACGGCGCGCCTGATCATGTCGGGATCGTGCCCCCCTCGCCACAAATGGCGGCGCCCGCGTCGGATGGGTGCCCCCTCAGCCATGGGGCGATCGACCTCTGGCTTGTGACAACTCTGGCAGATGAAACCTCTCTCCTGCATGAAGAACTTGCCTTCGTACTCTGCATAAGTCCCGCAGGGCCCCACACGATAGAACTGGACAGGCCCCGACTTGACATTATGACAGCGATAGCAGACCTGCGCGGTGCGGAAATCCGGGTCGAACCTCGTGGGGTGCGGCGCCGCGGAATCGTCATAGGGCCCCATGATGACCCCGTCCCGGACGTGACAGGCCGCGCAGGTAATGGCCTCCTTCTGGTAGTCCGCATCGTAGTGGGGGTTGGGTTCCTGGATCGCCTTTTCCACCCGCCCGCGCGGAATGTCCTTGATCAGCGTCGGTTGCTGGTTTTCGAGCGGCGTGTGGCAGTTCAGACAAACCCAGATGTTCTTGTCTTTTTTCCAATAGGCTTGAAAGAAGGGATCTTCGAAGGCCTTGGCGTGGATGCTCGTCTTCCATTCTTCGAAAATCGCGCGGTGACATTGTCCGCAGGATTCGGCGCTCAGGCTCGTGAGGCCCTCGGGGACCTTTTGAAACGGAATGGCGTGGGCATAGTCGGACCGCAAGCCAAAGATCACGACCGGTTTGACCTCGGTGTAGTAGAGATAGACCAGCACGCCTGCGACGAAGACGCCGAGACCGATCTTGAATCCACGACTCATGCGTCGAGTAGTGCCCTGATGTGGTGATCGACGGAGGCAGCCAACGCAGTAAGATTGTACCCCCCTTCGAGACAGGAGAGGATGCGATGACCGGCGTGTCGTTTGGCGATCCCCGCGACGATCGCCGTGAGCTCCGCATAACCCTGTTCCGTGAGACGCATGCTGGCCAAGGGATCGTCGCGATGGGCGTCGAAGCCGGCTGAGATGATCACAAAATCCGGCTTGAAGACATCCGCCGCCGGCACCAGCGTCTTCTGGAAGATATCCCGATACTCGTCATCCCCTTCGCCGGCCTCCATCGGCACGTTGATCGTAAAACCCTCCCCAGGTCCCGTCCCTCGCTCCGTCGCGCGTCCGGTACCCGGATAATGGGGATACTGGTGGGTGCTGAAGAAAAGCACCGAGGGATCGTCCTCGAAACTATGTTGTGTGCCGTTGCCGTGATGCACGTCCCAATCGACGATGAGCACTCGTGGAAGCCCATGTCGCTTCTGGACGTAGCGGGCGGCGATCGCCACATTGTTAAAGAGGCAGAAGCCCATCGCGCGATCATATTCCGCGTGGTGGCCCGGCGGACGCACGGCGCAGAACACATGTTCCACCGCACCGGCCAGAATTGCATCGACCGCCGCCAACGCGCCACCGGCGGCCAGATAGGCGGCGGGCAAGGAGCCCGGAGACATCGAGGTATCAGGATCGAGCGACACCCGCCCTCTCGACGGCGCATGCTGATTGAGAGCCGCCACGTACCTCGGCGCGTGGATCTGCTCGATCCATTCATTCTCGGCTCTTCTGGGCTCGATCTTGGCGAGCCTGGCCGCCGTGCCGCTTTGTTCCAAGTGCTGCATGACGGCACGCAGCCGGTGGGAAGATTCCGGATGCCCGGTGCCCATGTCATGCTCAAGATAGGCTGAATGGTAGACGAGACCGGTCTTGCCCATTTTAAAGATTCGTGAAGCGTGACGCGCGAAACGTGAAACGGAACTCAAGAATCATAGACTCTCGGTGACATCGCATGACGCACTACGCCTTACGTTTTACGGTCTGAGGTTATCACGCAGGAAACGGCATAGACAATCAGCGAAGCCGCGTGCTACGGTCGTTGCCGCTCACCTGGAGGCGCTGATGCCGAATCCGAGAATCGAGCCGTTGAAAAAAGTCCTGGCGATGGATCCGAACGATGAGGCGGCCTGGTTCGGGCTGGGGAAAGCCTATATGGAAGACGGGAACTTCGAAGAAGCCGCCAAAGCCCTCCGACAATGCGTGACGGTCAAGCCTCGTTATTCCGCCGCCTATCTAGCCCTCGCCCAATCGCTCAACAAGTTGGGGCGCAGCGAGGAATGCCGGCAGGTCATCGGTCAGGGAATAGAGGTCTCTACAAAAAACGGCGACGCGATGGTGACGAAGAATTTGGAGATGCTGAAGGGAACGATCGGATAACGTCCGGCTCTCTATCCAGAGTGATTACAGAAGTTGCTTCAAAATGTCATACTGCCGATCCGTCAGCGGCGCTGAGGCGCCGGGATTTTGAATGAGCAGCCGTACGCGTGGGTATCCTCTTTGGTACTGCGTCCGCTCGATGAGCGCCACGTTCGCCAACCTGGTGGCCGCCTGCGCCGGCAGCGGCTCCACATCCCAAAGCGTGATCAGTACCGCGCTGAGATGCCGCAGTTTCGTGAGCAATAGGGTCACGGACCCTGCCAGTATCTTCAGATCCAATCGGATTTCTTCTTGTCTGCTCTTCCAGGGTCCTTTCAAGTCGGCCCGAGGGATCGATATGCCGAGGATGACCGGATCGCAATAATCGGCAAGCTGCTTCGCCTTCTGGGCTATCCGTGCGAGGATCCGGTGGATCAAGATCAGGCCGCGATCTTCCTC